>JBAZRU010000211.1:0-10035 GCA_041662805.1 Candidatus Hydrogenedentales bacterium
AAGTCCCCGATAGCGCGCCGGTCGCGTATGGTCTGCTCAAGAATGCGGGCCACCTGCGGGTTGACGCTCTGAATGCTCCTTCCCACCGTGATCGGCCCCAGGACGTCCGTGGCGCAACGGTTGACCATGGTCACTTGGCCTTCCGTATCCACGGCAACCACGCCGCCCCGCATGCTGCTGAGGATGCGCGAGCGGTGCAGATTTGCTTCTTCAAGCTGTTTGTACAGCCGGGCGTTCTCGATGGCGGTAGCGAGCGGCGTCGCCAGTGCGGTAAACACCATGACGTCGTCCGCGGTATAGATATCGTGAGAGCGCTTCTGGCCCAACGTCATAATGCCCACCAAACCGGTCGTTCGCTTGAGGGGAAGGCAGAGGTAGGCATCGTTCTCGGCCAATATTTCCGCGATCCGGGCCCGCTCCTCGGTCAACCTAGCGTGAACGAGTTCTTCCAGCACCAAGGGGCCGGGATGAGCGCGCACGTAATCGGCCAGCACCGCGAAGTCGCGCGTGCTTTTCCCCTTTTCTTCGGGGTCGCTGGAGTACTCGACCGTGAGCAGAGAATCGTCCTTTTCGTCCACAAGCAACACACGGATGATGGAAGCGACAACGGTGTTCTGGATGTCGTCACTGACCGACTTCAGCAGCCGGTCGAATTGGACGATTTCGGCGGCCATTTGGCTTGTACGGGCCAGAAGGTGTTTGACGTCGTACTGCCGCTTGAGCACCACGCGGTTGAGAATCAACTGAATCTGTTCTTTGAGGGGCTGCAATACAATCGCTACGACGAAGGCAGCTAGAACGGTGGGCAACACGTCGCCGGGGCCGGTGGCCGAGCGAAACGCCCAGTGGACCAGGGAGATCGAACTCAAGAAGATTACGATTACGATCCCCGTGACGATTGCGTAGACGGTAGTGCGCGAGATGATCACCCAAATGTCCATGAGGTGGTAGCGGATCATCGCATACGCAAAGGAACCCATCATGAGTACGACGAACACGGGGCCATAGGCTTCGAGCGTGCGTATGCCCAAGGCGGGCGCGAGCACGTTTGTAAGCGTGCTGAATACGGCCATCCGGAGTATGCCAAGCAGGACGTGTTGGATTTGACGCCGTGCTATGCCCGAGGCTTGGCGCAGTTTCTTGATGAGGTTTGCGTGGATGGCGATGGCGGCAAACGCATAGAGTGCCACGAAGATTTGGAAAATGGGTCCGTACTGCACCTCGACGTGGCGCGCCGGGTCTGGGCTCATGATGAGCGCTTCGATGTACCAGGAATGCTTTACAAGCGCGGTAATTACCAGGCACGACGCCGCTGCATAGAAGAATGCGAGCAGCCATTTCCTGCCGTCGAAACGGCCTCGCGGGAAATAGCCAATGAACTGGTAAAACGTGGCAGGGATGAAGCATGCGATTGCGAACGTAGCATGGATCCAGAAGGAAGCGTCTTCCTGCCTCCTCGTATGGATGATGCTCAGTACACCCAGCGTCCAGACGGCGAGATGGGTGCAGAGAATGGCAAACGCGACATGCGTGGCGCGGCGGTGATTCCGCACGAGCATCACCACCGCCATGCACAACGACGAGGCCGCGGACAGGATGAGCAAGGTTGACGTTATGGTCAGTTCCATGGGCTCAATTCATCTTTCGCAGCACAAGTGCGCTGTGATTTCCTCCAAAGCTGAGCGCCGTGACGAGGGACGTCTGTATGTCGTTATAGCGTACGCGCATGGGCACGAAATCCAAGTCGCATTCGGGATCCGGCTCCTCGAGATTGATGGTCGGTGGAACAATCCCGCGCGCCATGGTCAGTAGGGATGCTCCGACGCTCCAGATACCGCCCACGGAGTACGGTTGGCCGGTCATCGATTTGGTCGCCGAAATGGGAAGGCGATAGGCATGCTGTCCCAGCACCTGCTTGTAGGCGCGGACTTCGCTGCGGTCGTACATTTTGATTCCGACGCCATGACAAATGGCTCCGTCAATGTCTTGAGGCGCCAATCCGCCTTCCTTCAAGGCCGATGCAATCGCGCGCGCAAGTGCTGCCCCTTCTTTGTCGATTAGCAGGGGATTCTGTCCTTCCGTGGATGTACCATATCCGACGACCTCGGCGAAGATAGGGGCCCCTCGCGCCCGTGCATGTCCCAGCCGTTCAACCACGATGGCTCCTGCGCCTTCGCTCAAGACGATGCCGTCGCTCACCCGGTCGAATGGACGCATGGCCTTCTCGGGTTCGTCGTTTCGGGATGAGAGAATGCCCATGGAGCACGTGGCCGCCAGGGTAAGGAGGGTGAGGGGAGCTTCGGTCGCCCCCACCACGGCTGCGTCGGCCAACCCGCTACGCAATTGGACTGCTGCCCAATTGATAAGGTCCAATCCCACGGCACATCCGCTGGAAAAAGTCGCGGCGGGTCCGCGGAATTTGAACTCCGCGCTCACATTTGCAGTCGCGGCGTGGGCGGATGTCGCGGAGGACGCCATTCGGTCGATGTGCTTCCAGCCGCGCGTTTCAAATGCTTCCCGATGCGTGAAGTAATACTCGTCCGGAGAGCCTGCGCTTGTGCCAAACGCCACGGCTACGCGGTCGGGATCGTACTTGGCCGAGGCAAAGCTCGCGTCGTCGACCGCCAGCTTCGCCGCCGCAACAGCTTGGTGCACGTGTCTGTGCCATCGCCGCACGTCGTGCTTCTTCATGAAGTCTTCGGGATTGAAGTCCCAGAGCTCCCCGGCAATCTGGCAGGGCAGGTCGGAAGGGTCGAAACGTTGAATCCTGCGAATACCCGACCGCCCGTGGATTAGTGCGTCCCAGAAAGCTTCACGCCCCAAACCATTGCTTGCGAGGATTCCCGCTCCGGTAATCACGATGGGTTCTACTGACATCGCCTAATTCCCAACTGCTGGCCGCAAACCATCTTGAGGCTGAAGCGCTATGCGTTTTGCGGATGCGCAAACCGCTTCATTGAACTGATCCATGAACCCGCCGATCATGGAGACATCTCCCTCCACGAGGGCCCTTTGGGTTCGGGGTACGAGTTCCGTATCCCTATCGGTATACCCCGCAAGCCGAACGGCGCGCAACAAGAAGTCGGATCCGCAAACGCGATGTCCTCGTGAGGCCAACTCGACCCCAAGCGTTTCTTGGACGGAAATGACTTCCGCGGTGCTCATGTCGCCAATGCGATACGGCAAATTCCGCCAGCGCATGTCCGGCAAGGGGAATTGTTTGCGATAGCTCACTATTGCTTTTGTGAATCCAAGCTTGTCAACGTGGTACCCAAATGAGGCAGGCCGACGGAACCATTCGCAATCGGGGGCGAGGATGGGGTAAGCCAGCGTAACCAAATCCGGCTTGGTCCTCTCGATCAGCCGGATCGTCTCTGCGGAGGTGTGATAGTCGTCTTCCGGGCATGGGTAGATAAACCGGGCAATCGAGAGAAGGTCTGCTTCCTTGGCCGACCTTAACGTGTGCTCGATTCCCGTCACGGTTGCCCGCGTGCCGTAGTGGCGATCCAGAAGGCGTTGGCTTCCGGTGGCAACGTCGAAGGCAACCGAATCGCAGCCAGAAGCGCGCAAGACAGGAAACGCGGTTGCCGCGCCGTTTGATACGCACAAACGGCGGGAATAGGCAATCGATAGATTGCGTCGAAGGAATTCGTAGGCCAAACCGTTGACGTGGAATGAAGGCGTCTGCGGGCTTGAGAAATGGAATGCGCCGGCCCCGTACAACGCGCCAAGCCGCCAAATCTCCGTGCATACGACCGTGGCCGGTTTGATGCGCAATGGCGCGGCCGAATCCTCGCAGGCGAACCCCATTGAAGGGCCGCTGCGCGCGTCTTCGAGTTCGAAAAGCTTGAGCTTCTGGCCCGGTGCGGTGAGGGCCGGATAGACGCTGCAGTCGTAGACGGGTGCAGAACCGGACGCAAAACTGCCCATATGGGCAGGGACTTTGCGATAAGCCGGGACGTCGTGTCGGCTCAATAGATTGTCCGCAAGGGACCACTGCTCTTCGGGGTCGATGCGTTCTGCCCATTCGGGCAGCGCGACTTCCAGGTCGCCTCTGCAAATGCAGTCCACATCGGGAATCAAGGGGAGCAGCGAACTGCCATGCCGGTCCGCGAAGGGGCCAAATGCGGCGATTCGCAACTTAGGCCGGAGTTGACGCAACATCCCCGACATAATTGCACAAGGACGGACATCCTCCGGGGACTTGATGAAGAAGGCGATGAAGTGCAAACCCCTGAACGAGGCTACGTGCTTTGCCGTGTCGAGGGCGAGTGCCTGGAGGCGTTTTCGGTATTCGTTGTCGGCCAGACGGACTTGCCACAGGAGGTGAAGGGTCTCTAAGGTCGAAGGCGAGGCGTGATCGAACAGACCTTGGGCAACACGGCGGGCGTAGGCCGCCAGTTTCTCCGAGACAACCCGATCCAACGAATCGGTCGTCCCCAAGTCCATAATCCAGGTTTCGTGGCCCGAGTCGAGCAGGGCACCTGCCGCTTGCGCCAAGTGGCGTTGCGGCGTAAGTGCCTGTAAGTCAGACAGATACCCTGGAAGATAGACCAGCACGCTGCGCGTCTTCATGGCCTCTCCTTGACGATGCCCCTCCTTGGGCTCGCAGACCGGACCGGTCCCCCTACAGACCACAATATATAGGCTGTGACCATCCCCACATTTAATGCCCATACAATATGTCGTGCGCATTGTAGCAGACCGACTATATGTATGCAACACAAAAACGCGTATCCCAAGATATTGAGAACTCTTCCTCTGATAGAGGCTGGATTGTGCAACGCCAGGCTGTCGCGATGCCCGCAACTCCTGGCCGCTAATATGTTTTTGGTGAGTGAGAAGCCGGTCTGCTATAGTCGCGATGAGGGGAACATATTATGGAATCGGAGTCACTGTCCATGCTTACACTTCAGAAGATCCTGAGCTATGCCGTTAAGAACGGGGCCTCTGACGTACACCTTACCGTGGGCAGCCCACCTGCCGTCCGAATCGATGGCCTGATTCGCTTCATCGACGCGGATGTCTTGAAGCCGGACGACACCCTGCGTTTTCTCGACGACATCATGGGCGAGGAACGGAAGAAGCGCTTTCTCGACGGAGGCGATGCAGATCAGGCGCTGAGCATGCCGGGGCTGGGACGGTTCCGCGTGAACTGCATGATGCAGCGCGGGTCAGTTGGTATTGTGATGCGGCATGTCAAAGGTAAAATTCTCGACTTCGCGACACTGAACTTGCCGACCAGTTTGGAACTCATCTCGCGCATGCCGCGCGGGCTTGTGTTGGTGACGGGCACGACGGGTAGCGGAAAGTCGACTTCGCTAGCGTCCATCATCGACCTGATCAATCAGACCCGACGGTGCCACATCATTACGTTGGAGGATCCAATCGAATACCTCCACAGCAACAAGAAGAGCATCGTGAGCCAGCGGGAGGTCACAATCGACACGCTGGACTTCACCACGGCACTGCGCGCGGCCATGCGCGAGGATCCGGATGTGATTCTCATCGGAGAAATGCGCGACGCCGAGACGTTTCAAGCAGCCATCTCCGCGGCGGAGACGGGGCATCTGGTGTTTAGCACGTTGCACACGACGAACGCCATGATGACCATCGACCGTATCGTCGACCTATTCCCGACCAACCAACACTCCCAGGTGCGGTCGCAGTTGTCGCTGCAATTGCGCGCGTGCGTGTCGCAACGTCTGCTGCAGTCCAAAGACGAGAAGGGTCGAATCCCCGCCGTCGAAGTGCTGATCAGCAATCCTGCGATTGCCGCCCTCATCCGGGAGAACAACATCAAACTGATCCCCAACGTGATCGCCGGCGGCAAGGATGAAGGCATGCAGTCCTTCAACATGTGCCTAGTGGATCTCGTCAACAGGGGTCTCGTGTCACAGGATGAAGCGGAGTGGAACTCCGACAATCCGGAAGAACTCAAGATGAATCTGAAGGGGATCTTCCTGAGCCAGGGTCGCGGCGGAATTCTCAAGCGGTAGCGAGCGTGACCAAACGGAGACGCGATTTCCACGCCGTTTCCATTGGGCCGGAGTCTTCACAGTGCAGCAGAGCTGCAACCCAAGAGACTCAACCACCGATACACACCGATGAACACCGAGAAGGGAATCGATCAAGCGGGAAGAGCTTCAAGCCACGGGGAGCACTGGGACCACGGGGAGTTGCGGAAGAGTCCTTGCCGCGAGAGAACACACAGCGCGGCCAACGCAGCAACCCAAATGCATTTGACCACAGCTTTCACAGATGTGCACAGATTTGAAGACAGGAACTGAAACCGAAATTGCGACGGGAATTCAGAATCTTGAACGTGACTAGTCAGGTGCGTTGCCTCGCCTAGAGGTACGACTACGACTTTCCTTCCGCGCGGCGCCGGGCCATGACGCTGTGATGCCGTCCGTAAAAGAAATAGATGACCCCGCCGATCAGGAGCCACACGATCAATCGCCACCAGTTGTCCGAGGGCAGCGAGAACATCAGCAACAGGCACATGAGCACGCCCAGGGTGGGAAAGAGCGGAGAATAGGGGCACTTGAATGGGCGCTCGGCGTTGGGATGGATGCGGCGCATGATCAGAACGGCCAAGCAGACAATCACAAAGGCGAGCAGGGTTCCGATGTTGACCAATTCGAGCAGGACCCGTAGTGGAATCACGGCGGACAGTGTGCCCACGACGAGCCCTGTCAGGATGGTCGATTTCCAGGGCGTACGAAACTTGGGGTGGATCGCGGCGAAGAAGCTTGGGGGCAGGAGACCGTCGCGCGACATAGCGAGCAGGACGCGTGGCTGGCTCAGCATAAGCACCATCTGGACGGAGGTGATACCGGCTAGTGCCCCGATCGAGATGATGAACTGAGCCCATGGCAGCCCCTTGGCTTGGAACGCGGCCGCCACGGGCGCGTCGATATCGATCTGGTCGTAGGGAACCATGCCCGTCAACACAAGCGACACGGCGATGTAGAGCACCGTGCAGATTAGCAGAGACGCGATAATTCCGATGGGGACGTCGCGCTGGGGATTGCGCGCTTCCTCGGCCTGCGTGGAGACCGCATCGAAACCGATGTACGCGAAAAACATGATGCCTGCTCCGGAGAGCATTCCGATGGGATGTCCTGCCGGTCCCTTGTCGCCCCACACGAACTCTTCGCCAAAGAAGCTGAGGCCTTTCCAGCCGTAGGGGGCGAAGGGCGTCCAGTTTGCCGGGTTGATGTAGAAGACACCCACGACGATCACGAAAAGCACGACGGCCAGTTTGATGACCACCATGACGGCGTTGAAATTGGCGCTTTCGCGAATACCAACCACGAGAATGACGGTGAGCGCTGCCGAGATGAGGAATGCAGGCAGATCGATCCACGACCCGGTCAGTGCGAAGTGGCCTGTGGCGACGTTCGTATCGAAGGGGGCTCTCGCGAGGACATCGGGAATGTAGATGTCGAATATGCCGAGGAAACTCTGAAAGTAGTGGGACCAGCCATGGGCCACGCTTGCAGATGCGACGGTGTACTCAAGGACCAGATCCCATCCGATGATCCACGCGAAGAGTTCACCAAGCGTTGCGTACGCGTAGGTGTAAGCAGACCCTGCAACGGGGGCCATCGAGGCGAACTCCGCGTAGCACAAGGCAGCGAAAATACACGCCAAGCCTGACACCAGGAGCGATACCACAATGGCGGGCCCCGTATTGTCGTGGGCCACGGCGCCTATGACGACGAAAATACCCGCGCCGATGATCGTACCGATCCCAAGCGCTGTCAACGCCCACGGCCCCAGCACCCGCTTGAGGCGATTTTCCCCGGCCATTTCCTGCGCCAGAATTTCGAGGGTCTTCTTCGCGAACAGTCTTTTCATTGTGCCAAGTTTCCTGTCGCCCGGCCAGCCACGTATACGGCAAACGTTTCACGGCGCGTCGCATAGTAAGTACGGCGTCGCTTCCGTGTCAATCATGGAATGAAAGCGCGAACGAGGGAAGGATTAGGAACGTGAACACTCGGCGGCCATCTCGTAAAGAGCGATGATATTGTCGAGCGGCGTCTCGGGCATGATGCCGTGGCTTGTGGTAAGCACGTGGCCGCCTTGGGGCTTGGCGAAGGTGGCGAGAAGTTCCTGCACGTGGGCACGGACGTCATCGGGCGTGCCGTTGACGAGCACGCCTTGGACGTCGGCGCCTCCGTTGAAACAGACCTTTCCGCCGAAGCGCGAGGCAAGGTCATCGATGGGCATGGCCTGGGGCTGTACGGGGTTCAGTACGTTGAGGCCAAGCCCGATGAGGTCGGGGAGGATGTCGCGGATGTCCCCGCAAAGGTGCATCCAAACGTGGGCGCCGCCGTCGCGGACTTTTCGAAAGAGCATCTCGTAGGCAGGGCGCCAGTACGTGCGCCAATCATCAGGGTTGACGAGGAGACCGTGCTGACTGCCCCAGTCATCCGAGAAGAAGATGCCGTCTACGCCGCGCTCAAGCCATTCATCGACACAGCCCAGGGCGAACTCGAGCACGATGTCCCGCAGACGATAGAAATTGGCCTCGTCGGTGTATGGATCGAGTAGCATATTGTTGAACCCTCGAAGCATCCAGAGGCGCTCGAACAAGGTGAACCAAACCGAAGCAAGGACGTATCGATCACCGCAATTCGCCATGTCTCGATCGGCGCGTTCAAAGAGGTCTGGGTCGTGCGGGTTCGGAAACGCGTGCGATTCCATGAGGTGGTAGCCGTCTTCGAATGGATGGAAGTTCGTCTTTCCGCCGTGTCCATCTTCGACCCAGCCCGTGCCCCAATGGTCCACCCAGCGCAGGACGCCGTCAACGTTTTCGATAGGATTGACGAACTTGAAGACGGGGTCCACCTTGAGGAGGTCGTCAGGGAATCGCGAGGCCAGTTCCAGAATCTTGCCCTCTTTTCCGGTGTCTCGCTCGTAAAGACAATCAAACGGACAGTGGAGTTGGACGGGCACCCACTCGGGGGTCCCGAATTCAATGGCGCGACGGTAGTTTTCTTTTCCAGACAGCATAGACCCACCCCTTTGGAATCAGGTTGTCCCCCCACCGGACATCGTATCATGAGCGGGAATCGTCGTTCACGGACCGTCATTCGGCACCCATAAAACGATTGACAAAAGGGGTGCTTGGATCTATACCCATGTGGGGTCTGCACTGCCGTTGTCTGGATGTCGAAACGGTCGGGGGTGTGCCATGAAAACAGCACAGCATTCCATTTCTCGCTCTCTACTCCTTGCTTCCCTCTGCCTGATAGCACTTGCCGGGTGTCCTCCCGTGCTTTCCGGATGGGTGCGTCTCCACGGCGGAACCAACTCCGATTATGGCCGCGATTTGAAGCAGACTAGCGACGGAGGCTACATCGTGGCTGGAACGACCTATTCGTTTGGCACCTTCAACGGGGACATGTGTCTCTTGAAGACCAACGCCAACGGATACCTCACATGGTCCTACACGTTTGGCGGCTTTGATTTCGAGAAGGGGTATCGCGTCGTTCAGGCGAACGATGGCGGCTACGTGGTGGCAGGCACCACGACGAGTTTTGGGGCGGGCGAACTGGACGCTTGTCTCGTGAAAGTGGATTCCGGCGGCAGTTATCTTTGGCACGAGACCTACGGGACCGCCGCCGACGACACGGCACTGGGTCTGGCCAAGACCAGCGATGGTGGATACATACTGACGGGCACGACCGTCAATGGCCAGAATGGGACGTTAGACATTTACCTCGTGAAAACCGACGCGGATGGCGTGGAAGACTGGGCGCGCACTATCGACTACGATGGAGAGGAAGAAGGCGTCGGCGTGGTGCAGACGAGCGATGGGGGCTACGCCGTGGCGGGCGGGCGCATCGTTCTTGATCCCGCGGCCGATGTCGACTCCCCCGGCTATTTCGCCAGAATGTTCCTTGTCAAGACGGACGGCGATGGAAATCCGAAGTGGATTCAGGAGTATGGTGAGTACTCTATCGGTGTTGACGTGTGCCTGACAGGAGACGGCGGTTACGTTGTGGCGGGGGCCTCGGGGGG
>JBAZRU010000212.1:0-10034 GCA_041662805.1 Candidatus Hydrogenedentales bacterium
TTGGGCGGCATGCTCGTTGCCGTGCTGATAGCGCGCAGCATCAGCAGGCCTATCGCGGTCATCATCCGCGAACTCAGGGAAGGCTCGGCGCAGTTGACGGCGGCCTCCCATCAAATCGCGCAAGTCAGCGAAGAAGTCGCGTCGTCGTCCGAAGAACAAGCATCGTCGATCGAGCAGACTTCCGCGTCCGTCGAGGAAATCTCGTCGATGACGCGTCAGAACGTGGACAACGTGAGCGAAGCGAGCCACATTTGCCATGCGTCCGGAGGGTCCGTGGGCAAAGCCCGGTCCTCGATGGAGCGTTTGAACGAGACCATGAGCAAGATTCGCGCCTCGTCCCACGAGACAGCCAAGATCATGAAGAGCATCGACGAGATCGCCTTCCAGACCAACTTGCTTGCCTTGAATGCGGCCGTGGAAGCGGCGCGCGCCGGAGAAGCAGGCAAGGGATTCGCGGTCGTCGCGGAAGAGGTCCGCTCGCTGGCGCAGCGCAGCGCCGAAGCGGCGAAGAGCACCGCGGCTCTGATAGAAGAGTCACGTCAGAATGCCGAGCTCGGCGTCGAAGCGACGGCAAGCGTCCAAAGCGGGCTGACGGAAATCGAGGAGTGCTCCACAAAAGTGGCCGAATTCATCACCCAGATCCACACGGCCACCAGGGAACAGAGCACTGGACTCGAACAGGTCAATTCCGCCATCTCCGAGATCAATCGCGCCGTTCAAGCGAACGCCACCTGCTCCGAGGAATCCGCCGCCGCGAGCGAAGAAGTGAATGCGCAGGCGGGCGCAATCGAATCCCTCATTGTGAAACTTGCCATCCTTGTGGACGGCGAGAAGCGCGTGACAAGAGCTGCCAATTACACAATGGGAACCGGCGCGTTCCTAGACTCCGCAAACCAAAGTCTTCGCGGTTTGCCCGCGCGCAAACAACTCCCCATGGTCGCGGATAACATGCACACTTCCCGGTAAGAGATAGGAGCAATTACCGGATCCCAAAGCACGGGGGCGCACCTGTCCATCTGGACGCGGACAGGTGCGCCCCTCCAATATGCTCCAGGCGCGGCCGCTCCACGAAATCCGCCCCCGCCACCTATCCCCCCCCCACGTATCCCCAGTTCCCGGCGTGACCACAATGCTCGGATTTCTAACCAGCCGGAGAAGCGCATCTTGTGTTGTGGCGCCTTTTCTGCAACGCTCCTTCACTTCCTTCACTTCCTTCACTTCCTTCACTTCCTTCGCTTCTTTGTCTTCGTCCTCTTCGTCCTCTTCGTCCACTGCGTCCACAGCGTCCACTGCGTCCACTGCCATTACCCCAGAGATTCTCCGCTCCCGCGATATTCGGCACAGGAATTGTGCTAAACTTCACACCTGTCTCTTCGCATCCGGGGCGTCGAAGCACAAGCAGGGGAACCCGTCAGCTTTGTACAAAAGACCTCACCTTGACTCGGGGCATGGCGTAGCTCGAAAGCTCCGCGATATCCCCGGCAAAGTACTGGTAGTAACGATGCCGGCCCCGTGGAACCTCCTGCAACAGCATGCCCCGTGGCATCCCAATTGGGTCCACATGGTCACGGACATGCAACGCGATACCGTCTTCCAAGCCGCCGAACGCCTCCCCCACTGCGATGTCGTCATCGGCATAGGCGGCGGCTCCTGCGTGGACACCGCGAAGTACATCGCCTGGAAGCGCGGGTGCCGCATGGTTCTTGTGCCCACCATCATCTCCGTCGACGCCCCCCTCACCAACACCGTGGCCATTCGCGTGGACAAGACGGTGCGATACGTTGCGGACATTTTCCCGGAGGAACTCCTCATCGACTACGACCTGATTCAGAAAGCCCCGAAAGAACTGAACCGGGCCGGAGCCTGCGACATTGTGAGCATCCACACAGCGTTGTACGATTGGAGTCTAGCTCGCGATCTCAACGGAGAAGCGTACTCTGAAGAGGTCGCCGCGCAGGCGCGGCAGTGCTTGGAAGAACTCGACCGTAATGCCGAAGAAATCTTCAACGTCACGCCGAAAGGCATCGACACCGTTCTGGACCTGTTCCGCAGAGAGGTGGAATTCTGCACGCGCCTAGGCTCCAGCCGCCCCGAAGAAGGCTCGGAACACATCGTCGCCTACGGCCTCGAAAACCTCACCGGCCGCCACTTCCTCCACGGAGACCTCGTGGCCCTCGGCATCTTCATGATGTCGCGCCTGCAAGGACACTCCCACGAATGGGTCGTCGACCTCATGAAACGCACCGGCCTCCGCTACCGCTGCGAAGACGCCACCCCCCTCGAAATCAGCCAGTGCCTCGTGAAACTCCGCGAATTCAAAGCCTACTCGAAACTCTTCTACAGCGTCCTCGACGCCGTTTCCATCACCGGCGATTTCATCGACGACGCCATGTACGCGCTGTACCGGTCGTAAGGCCAGGGCAGGTATTGCATTCCAGCCTTGGGCGACACATCTGAAGCGGACTGGTAACCGACGATGGAGATCTTCCCGATTGTTGTCCCATTTACCCTCTATTTCCCTGCCTTATCGTACAAGGAAGTTGGAATGGTTGACTCACAGAGAGCAGGCGCTCCCAAAGCGGTCGATTCTGAGCGGGGCATCCGGATCAGCTATCGAGCCCCTGATTCGAATGTGACCCACGCGACTGACAACGCGTCGATTCAATAGGGTATGCCTAATAATATCTTCAAGTAACTTCTTTCGAGGCGGGGGGAGAATCCAATTGGGTCTAGAAGTACAGTAGACTCTCTTGGACTTTGACTTGAGTCTTCTGATATCGCTTTTCGATGGCAACGGATACTTTCCGGCTGAAAAAGTTGTAAGGACTGCATACGGTTGTCTAATTAGCAGCTTGTCCCACACGCTATCGAGGTGCGCACTTTCCCCACCATGATGAGGCACTTTGAAGAGTTCGGCAGGAACCTGAGGTCGCACTTTTGACGCAACGACGGCACGCCATCCATAGGCATCATCTGCACCTTTTTCCAGGTCCGCACCAAGTAGAAAGTACCTGTGAGAAAACTGAAGTAACAACGCTACTGAAGTTTCATTTGAGTGTATGCGCCGAAAGCTTCGCCGCGCGTGTTCAGCGTCAGGCAGAAGCTGCGCCAACTCCGCGCGTGCACAAGTCTGGGCGGCAGATGAAGGGCTCAACGCGCGAACAGTTACCGTGGGCGATTCCCGCCTAAACAGATCTTGATCGTGACACGCCCAAATATCAGGGCCAACACTCTTCTTTCCCGAACTTCGCGAGTTGATGGCGTCAAGTACACTGGCAAATTCACCCAATTCGTGCTCGCTTTGCCAATATCTCTGACTTCTGGCCTCAGCGATGAGTTGGCAGAATTCCTCGCACTGAAGTGCACTTGAACAAGCCACTTTTGCCGAGTTCGCCTGTCGCACAATCTCCGCCGCACCACGACAATGATCCAGATCCCAATGCGTGAGCAAAATCAATTCAACCTGTACAGCAATATCAACTTTGATATCTGAGAGGTATTTGAGTGCTATCGGCGTGCTCTTGTCGTCTGCAAGGAGAGAGTCAACCACCATCCAGGATCCTGACCCTAGATGAACGACAGCACACTCTCCGATGCCCGCACCAAATAGTGAAAACTCAAACTCATCATCCGCCGGTTGGAGCATTCGCTGAGCTGCCCATAATCTCCTGAAACAATGCGTGTCCTTCTCTACGGATACTATCAATCTCCACTTGCGTCCAACGAGGATACCGCAGTACCCGAAACTCGGAGATACTTGCGGTAGAATCCCCGCGTCGCTCAAGGCCAATTGTCCAATAGAAGACTGTGCCAGATTCAAGAAGCTCTCTATCTTCGGGGTCAATCGCCCTAATCGGGAGGCTAGCGATCTCCTCAGTGGCGGACGGATTTCCCAATTCCACAAGCTTCACGCGCAAGAACTTATCTTCCACGTCCAAAATCATCCCTCGCATCGTCTGAAGTGATTCGAAGTTTCTCATTCTATGTTTGGAAACCTGCGAAGTCGGAATTCGACCCAGCGCTCTCTGGGTTGGTTCTAACCAACCGTGTTCCCTCGTATCTGCAGTTGTCGTGTCTGCTAGAGGACCTTGCTGCAAAGCTGCCGGATCGTCAAATAATTCAACCGTATTTAGTAGAGCTTCAGGTTGAGCGGTTAACATAGTTTATCTAGATCCTTGGTCAAGTAAAGCCCCTGGTACTTGATTCGAGTAGTCTAAGAATGACTCCCATTCAGTGGCAATATAGCGTTGAAAATCTTCTACGGGCTCTGATACCGATTCCTTATCTAGATCATAGTGCTGATTGGTATGCACGAAAAAGACTCTGGGTCTGTCGATAGGGCCAAGCCTGACAAAGACTTTGTCCGCGCGAGAATCCGGCCGACTCCCTTCCATCTGAATCAACTTGAGTCCTGGACCAGTCATGACTCCTTCCCACATATTTTTCGGCGCAAGGATATGACCAATCTTATGCCACTCTTCTTCTTGCTCACATTCGTATTTCTGAAGTCTATTGAGCCCGAACTTCACCACAGGCGTGTGACTTAACAGACCGAATGTCCCTGCAACAAGATCGCGGGCCAGCAAGAACTTGCTTGGGTCTTTCGTCGAAAGGAAAAACTGCTCGCTTATTACCTGCAAAGTGAACCACTCTGTTGAGAACAGCGAGAAGCTATTATCGATGAACTTCACCGTCGCTGAGTTGACTTCGCCATCTCTGAGCAACTTATACCTTGCAAACCACTGCGGCTGAAAAATCGAAGGATTGAAGCGCCCTAACACAACAATTGTAGCTTCATCCGAGATCAGCTTTCGGCCAATCATTCCAAATCCTTGTCGAGATTGTCATTAACTATAAGACCACATTAGTCTAGCGTGAGCCTGATGGCTGATGTTACACCACCAATTCACAAGGATGCAATTCGCAAAACCTCCTCCCTTGGCGAAACGCGCCTGGCAATCTTCGACTGTTTTGAAACCTCTTTGAAGCGGAAGCACCTCCACACTTCCATCGGCTGCAGAACTCCAGCAGACTACGAGGCCGTGAAACGGGATACGTGGCCCTGGCCGAAATCGTAGAGGGTATCCACCTGAGCGGACACAGGGTCCTCCTGTGCGGAAACGGGACCGAACGACGCGGACTCCGTTAAACCGGCCCCTGTCTACGGAGACGCTGCATCCCAGCCGCGTGCGTGCGTGTGCGTCGGCGAAGCGGGATCGACGACGGGTTTTCGGGCTTCTGCCTCCATCGCCGGAGGAACGCGCCGCCCTCACGGAGTGCAACAAAACAACCTATATATAGGGAGTTACTTTCGAGGGCCGAACGATGCCTATGCAGTCTGCTGTAAATTCCTGGATTGGACTGGGGAAGTCAGAGCCAAGACCCCAAGCCCCGCAGCACCCCCTTGAATCGTCATATTGCACGGGGGTCCCCCTGGGGGAAAAACGGGCGCGGTGTCGATCCACGTGCATTCACGGTCGCCCCGGCCGATCCGGACGCTTGCCGGGCAAGGACCCCCTTGTATCGTCAGAACTACGCAAGGGCACCCCAGAATTCGGCAAGTTAACACGGGACACCACCTTGTATCGTCAAAGTGTATGGTTGCACCCCCCTCCGGGAAGAAGTGGGCGCAGAGTCGTTCCACGCGCATGCGCGGTCACCCCGGCCGATCCGGACGCTTGCCGGGCAAGGACACCCCCTTGTATCGTCAAACCATATGGATACACCCCCCTCGGGGAAGAAGTGGGCGCGGGGTCGGTCTACATCGACAGCGCGTGGGCCGTCTGTGCGCCGCAAGCGGCTGATTCCAGGTTACTTACACCTGCGATCAGGGTGAACGCACACGCAGTCTTGCCGCCATTGCAGACACGCATGGTGGCAGGCCCCCCTTGTATCGTCAAATCGAAACAGGGGGTGCGCACGGCATGCCCGCGGACTGTCCGGGAGACAGAGTCATCTAAGCATGGATGTTTGTTTGACTTGAGTTGCAGACGTATGCTACATTTCGCCGTTAGGTCAATATGACCGCCGAGCTGGGCAGCACGTGAAAACGGCTTGAGCCCCCCGGTCGGAGTGCTAGGGCGGCCAAGCATTTTTTATTGTGGAGACTCTATGTCACGGATGAGGGTCGGTCTGGTCGGCTGTGGAAACATTGGCGCCGACTTGTGTATCGCTCTCCAGCGGGGTGTTATCCCGGCGGAGATTTCAGCGCTTACGGATATTGACGAGGGGCGCGCCCAGTTGTTGCGCAACTCGTTTCAGTTGAATGCGAAGGTTTGCGATTTGGACGAAGCGGCCACGTCGGCCGATTTCCTTGTCGAGTGCGCTCAGCCGAGCGCGGTGAAGGAAGTCGTCGAGGCGGCGGTTCGCCACCAGCACGATTGCCTCATCATGAGCGTCGGGGGGTTGATGGAGCACCCGGAGCTTTTCGAGGCGGCGCGCGCCAGCAGCATCCAGGTACACGTGCCCTCGGGCGCGCTCTGTGGATTGGACGGCGTGCGTTCGGCGATGGAGGCCGGTCTGCATAGGGTCGTTTTGACGACGCGAAAGCCGCCGAAGGGATTGTCCGGCGCGCCGTATCTCGTGATGAACGGGATCGACGTGGACAACCTGAAGGAGGCCATGGTGGTGTTCGAAGGGTCCGCGCGCGAGGCGTGCAAGGCGTTCCCGCACAACGTGAATGTGGCGGCGGCGCTGAGCCTTGCGGGGATTGGCCCGGATGAGACGATGGTACGGATCATTGCCGATCCACGCGCGACGTGCAATTCGCACGAAATCGTCGTGGAAGGGGCTTTTGGGCATTTGAAGACCGTGACGGAGAACCTGGCATCGCCGCGCAACGCCAAGTCGAGTTATCTGGCGTCGTTGTCGGCGGTGGCCGAGTTGCGAGCGGCGGCGACGTTGTTTGCCGCGCACCATACGGTCTGACGCAGCGCCTGTATATAGAGTAGAATCGAGAATTCGTTGTTGCGAACGTGATGGAGAGATGGACATGTACGCAGTGGTGACTACCGGAGGCAAGCAGTTGAAGCTTGCACAGGGCGATCTTGTGCGGGTGGAAAAGATTGAAGGACCGGTCGGCGATACGGTGGAGCTGCAAAGCGTCTGCCTGCTGGCGAAGGATGACGGACTCGTGGTCGACGCCAAGGCGCTGGAAAGCGCGAAGGTCGTGTGCGAGATCATCCAGCAGGGTCGCGCGAAGAAGATCCGCGTCTTCAAGAAGAAGCGCAAGAAGAACTACACGCGCACCCAAGGCCATCGTCAGCTTTACACGCAACTCAAAGTCCGCTCCATCGAAGCGTAAGGGAGATTATTCATGGCTCACAAAAAGGCAGGCGGCAGCTCGCGCAACGGTCGCGACAGCAATGCCCAACGTCTTGGCGTTAAGAAGTTCGGCGGCCAACCGGTTATCGCCGGCAACATTCTCGTCCGTCAGCGCGGCACGCAATTCCATCCTGGAATCAATGTCGGCTGCGGCAGCGACGACACCCTCTTCGCATTGAAGAATGGCGTTGTTCGTTTCCGCTACCGTCGCGGCGGCCGTCAATGCGTGGACGTGGTTGAGGCGGCCGGCGAATAGCGCCGTCCGACCCAACACCAACCTATGTTTGTCGATCACGCACGTGTACGGGTCACCGGAGGTGCGGGCGGCAATGGATGCGTCGGCTTTCGCAGGGAGAAGTATGTCCCTCGTGGCGGCCCCGATGGCGGGGACGGCGGGGACGGGGGCGATGTCGTCTTCGTGGCCGATGCGCGCCTGACGTCCCTTCTCGATCTGCAATACCGTTCCCACTGGCGCGGCGAAGGCGGCGTGCACGGCAAAGGAAGCGATTGCCACGGTAGGGGCGGGATTCCTCTGGAAGTCCTCGTCCCCCTCGGCACTCAGGTTTTCGCGTACGACACCGGCGAGCTGAAGGCCGACCTCACGGAACCTGGCCAGCGTTTCCTCGCGGGCAAGGGCGGCCGCGGCGGGAAAGGCAATGCGCGATTCGCCACGTCCACCCAACGCGCCCCCCACTTTGCCGAACGTGGCGAACCCGGCGATGATGTCGAGTATCTGCTCGAACTCAAGACCATCGCCGAAGTCGGGCTTGTGGGACTGCCAAACGCGGGTAAGTCGACGTTCCTTGCCGCGGTAACGGCGGCACGCCCGAAGGTGGCCGACTATCCCTTTACGACGCTCTCTCCCAATTTGGGAGTCACGTCCTTGAGCGATTATCGCACGCTGACCATTGCGGACATTCCCGGCCTCATCGAAGGCGCGGCCCAAGGCAAAGGTCTTGGTCACGATTTCCTGCGGCATGTCGAGCGGACGAAAGTGCTGCTGTTTCTCATCGATCTCGGCGACCCGGACCCTGTGGGCACGCGCGATCTGCTGGAACGCGAACTCGCGGAATACAGTCCGCATTTCGCCAAGCGCCCCCGCGTTTACGTGTTGAACAAAGCAGACATCCCCGAGAACCGGCAACGGTTCAAGGAAGTCGCGCCTTCGTTCGACAATCCCTGGCTCATTTCGGGAGTCACCGGCGAGGGGTCCGTGGCCCTGATTGAGCACCTGTGGGCGGTCGTCGACAGGGTCAGGCGGGAGGAAGCGGGCATGGTCGTCCCAACGGTCGAATACGAATACACCTTCTCCGCGCCCTTCACGATTGAGCGGGCGCCTTCCGGATTCCGAATCGACGGAGCCGCCGCCATACGCGCCGTGCGCATGACCGACTTCACGAATGACGAGGCCGTGTTGCACCTGCAAAAGAAACTCGCCCAAATGGGGGTCATGAAAGCGCTCAAACGCATGGGCGCGAAAGCGGGCGAGTCCATCCATATAGGAGACGCCGAGCTTGAGTACCATCCCGACTGACGTAAAAACCCTGGTCGTCAAAATCGGCACTTCCCTGCTGACGGGTCCAAAGGGGTTCGATGGGCGCGTCCTGGAAGAGATCGTCAAAGAGCTCGCCGCCCTGAAGCGCGACCGCCGCATCAACATTCTTGTCGTGTCGTCGGGGGCGATCGGGTGCGGCATGAACATCCTTGGCATCAAGGAACGTCCCAAGGTGCTTCCGCTGAAACAAGCCACCGCCGCCGTGGGCCAAGCGCGGCTCATGCACTACTACGAAGTGATGTTCGACCAATATGGCGATGGATTGCACACCGCCCAAGTGTTGCTGTCCGCGGCGGACCTGGATGACCGCCACCGGTACATCAACGTGCGCAATACGATTCACACGCTGTTCGAGTTAAAGACCGTCATTCCCATTCTCAACGAAAACGACAGTGTCACCACGGACGAAATCCGATTCGGCGACAACGACACCCTGTCGGCGCGCATCGCCGCGAAGATCGGCGCGGACCTGCTCATCATCCTCAGCGACGTCGACGGGTTCTACGACAAGAACCCGCGTCAGTTCAAAGACGCCAAGTTGATTTCGCACGTACCGCGCATCACCGACCAAGTGGAGGGGCTCGCCGACGATACGCAGACCGAGACGTCTATCGGCGGCATGAAGACCAAGCTGACGGCGGCCAAGATCGCGTGCGCTTCGGGATTGGTCATGGTCATCGCCAACGGAAACCGCCCGGGTATCATCCATGACGTGCTCGAGGGGAAAGCCGTGGCCACGAGCTTCGGCGCGGTGTCGGAAGCGATGTCGCAGCGCAAACGGTGGATTGCTTTTGGCCGCTCGGCAAAGGGGTCAATCTGCGTCGACGACGGCGCGACCCGCGCCTTGGTCAATCAAGGGCGCAGCCTCCTCCCTGCCGGCATCACCGATGTAATCGGCGAATTCAACATAGGCGCGGCGGTGCGTATCCAGGATTCCAAAGGCCACGAGATCGCGAGCGGGCTCGTCAATTATTCCAGCGACGACATCGCCCGCATCAAGGGTTGCAAAAGTGCCCAGATCAAGGCCATTCTTGGGCGCAAGGATTTCGACGAGGTCATCCACCGCGACAACCTCGTCCTGCTGTAGAGACCGGATCACGCACGGAGACTGATTCCATGGCTACAACGCAAACCGAATCCAGCGCAAGCGCGCTTC
>JBAZRU010000213.1:0-10031 GCA_041662805.1 Candidatus Hydrogenedentales bacterium
GTGTGCCCCGTGAAGAAGAGCCTGCACCCGGATGTAGAATTGGTAGTGGAATTCATATACCCCTGACGCCGCGCCGTCGGGGTTGAGGAGGACCGAAGCATGTCGCTGACGCCATCGACCATGATTCCCTTGGGCACGCCCGCGCCGGACTTCTCGTTGCCGGATACGGTGACGGGAAAAACCGTGTCGCTGAACGACTTCAAGGACAGCAAGGCGCTGCTCGTCATGTTCGTCTGCAACCATTGCCCTTACGTGAAGCACGTCGCGGCGGAACTGGCGCGCATCGGCAGAGACTACGCCGGGAAATCCGTGGGTATCGTGGCGATTTCGTCGAACAATGTGAAGACACATCCCCAGGACGGCCCCGACAAGATGGCCCTCGAAGCTAAGGCCCAGGGATACACATTTCCGTATCTGTACGACGAGTCGCAGGCCGTTGCGCGGGCCTACAGCGCCGCATGCACACCGGATTTCTTTCTGTTCGACGGCACGCACAAACTCGTCTATCGCGGACAGCTCGACGACAGCCGTCCGGGAGGCAACACTCCGGTGACGGGAGCGGACCTTCGCGCGGCCATTGACGCCGTGCTCGCCGGCAAGCAGGTATCCGCGCAGCAGCGTCCAAGCGTCGGCTGCAACATCAAGTGGAAGGCATAAGGTAGGGACGTTTCGCCGAAACGTCCTCATTCCACCGCTCAGTTCTTGAAGTGGTCGAACCCGGTGCGCGCCGGTTCCTCGCCGTCAATCCGCACGCCCGTCCATTGCCCAGTAAGCTCCCCGACCACGGTCAATTCCCAGCCAAATTCCTTGTGGAACGAGGTGAGAACCTCTTTCGCGAGGGCCACGTCGACCGTGAAGGCGAGTTCGTAGTCCTCTCCGCCCGCTGTGATGAAGGGCAGGCTATCGAGGCCATACTTTTCGCAGTAGCGTTTGAGTGACGGCGCAGCGACAAGCGCTTCCTTGCGCAGGTTGACGCCTAAGTTATTTGCCTTGGCGATATGCCCCAAGTCCTGGACCAGCCCGTCGCTGATGTCGATCATCGCGTGCACGCAACTCTTGCCGCACAGCCATTGACCCTCCGCGATGCGTGGCTTCGGACGCCGGTGCGCATCGATGAGTTCAGGTTCGTCGTGGCCTGCCTCGGCCGCATGCAGCCCCGCCGCGGACAACCCCAAGGGTCCGGTCACCACGACGATATCGTCGTGCCGCGCCCCTTTGCGCTTGAGACAGCGCCCGCCCGAGGGTTCGCCCATGACCATGACGTCGATGGTCAACGGTCCCGGAGACCGCGTGGTATCGCCCCCCACAATCACCGCGCCCGACCGCGCCAGGGCGGCAGCCATGCCTTCGCAGAGCTGCTCAAGATACACCACGCCCGTGTCGGAAGGGCATGCCAACGACACCAGTGCATACGATGGAACACCGCCCATCGCCGCGATGTCGCTCACCGCTGCCGCCGCCGCTTTCCATCCGATATCGAGCGGCCCTGCCGTGGAACGGCGAAAGTGAACGTCCTCGACAAACATGTCGCACGACACCAGCAGTAGACGGTCGGAGATGCGAACTATGGCGCAATCGTCGCCAATCCCTTCGATCACCCCCGGAGAGGACGGCAGCACCCGCGTGAGCCGCTCGATCATCCCGAATTCGCCGATCTCTCCAAGCGTGCGCACGTCTATGCCTCCCGTTCGAGAAAGTGCCACGCCATCGGCAGCGCATGGGTTACGTCGCGGGCAATCAGCCCCCGCTGGGTCGTTGATTTCACCGCGATATCAGCCGCCAGCCCATGCGCATACACGCCAATGAGCGCCGCATCGTATGTGGAGATGCCTTGCGCAAGCAGCCCCCCCAGCAGTCCCGCAAGCACGTCGCCCGTGCCGCCGGAGCCCAGCCCCGCGTTGCCCGTCGGATTGACGAGGCAATTTCCGTTCGGATCGGCAATGACGGTCCGGTGTCCCTTCAAGGCGACGACGCAGCCCAATCGCTGCGCCATGCGCTTCGCCACCCCTTCGCGGTCGGCCTGCACCTCTGCCGTTGTGCATTGCGCCAAACGCGCCATCTCGCCGGGGTGCGGTGTGATGAGGATCGGCGCATTCGTGCACGCAAACGCATCGGGCGCGGTGCTCAGGCAATTCAGTCCGTCGGCATCGACGACCATCGGCGCTGGACACTGCCGCACAAACTCGATTGCGAATCGCCGCGTCTCTTCATGCTGCGAAATGCCAGGCCCCAGTACGACCGCCTGCTTGTCCATCGCGAACGAAAGCGCCGGATCGAGCGCGGCGAATGAAAGCGTCTCCTCCGGCGTAGCCGGTAACGGACGGCTCATGGCCTCGTACAACGCCACCGCCATCGGGTCGGCCAGCGAACGAGGACATCCCACCGTCACCAAGCCCACCCCCGAGCGGCTGGCGGCCTCCGCGGCCAGCTTTGCCGCCCCGGTAAACCCGCGCGATCCCGCGATGATGAAGACATGGCCGAACGTGCCCTTGTGGCCGTCCACCGGCCGGGCAGGCAATTTCTCTCGAACAAGCTGTAGTGTAATTGGAGCGCCCATATGCTTCGTAAGCGCATCGTAGTCGGAACCCGTTATCCCGTCAAGTGCTTTCAATCGCGTGCCCCCCTTCAGGCCTCTTCTGCCCTTGGTGGCATTTCCCTCCCAAAGACCGCTATCCTGATCCGTCGAAGAGCAAGTGTGTCCCCGGAGTACATCCCATGAGAGCACAACCATGACACTGGCGGTCGATCTTACATTCTCGATAGCCTTCTTTTTCTACGTCGCTTCCGCGGCCACCTCCGGGTGGTACCTGCACAGCGGCGGCAACCGCGTCCTGCGCGTGACGCACGTCCTGGTCATGATGGGCGCGGTTATCCTTGCGTCCACAATAGCCCTGCGCTGGATTTCGTGGGGCCGTCTGCCGTTGACGACAATGGCGGATTCCCTCAATCTATTCATCGTGCTCACGTCGTTCGTCGTCGCCATCGTGGCGCATCGCGGCGCACAACACGCAATCCTATGTCTATATACGCCACCGCTGGTGGGCCTGTTCGCCGTGAATGCCGTCATCGCATTCGGCGACCTGCACCGCGAACCCAAGGCACTCAACGGGGCGTTTCTCGCCGTACACGTCGGCCTGGCCGTGCTCGCCTATGCCTTGTTCTTCGTCGCCAGCATCACCAGTATTGCCTACATTGTTCAGGCCCGCGGACTCAAGCAACTCCGCACTTCCGGCCTCGTCAAGAAGCTCCCATCGCTCGAGCAATTGGATCGCACCCTCTACTTCTTGATTGCTCTTGGCTATATCTTCTTCGGAATCACACTCGTCTTGGGCATGATTTGGGCCTACATCGACCGCGACGCCCTGGGGCCGCAGTGGTGGCTTTCGCCCAAAATCTTCCGGGCCGCGTTCATGGTCATGTTGTACTCGGCGGCGTTTCACGCCCGGCGGCGGGGGCAGCTCAGAGGACAGAAGCTGGCGTATCTTGTATTCGTCGGGTTTACCGTGATGCTGGTCGGTTATCTGGCGCTCGGATTGTTCAATCTACAGGATTACAACTTCTGGAGCGCCGCTTCATGAGCTTGGTGGTCTCAGGCTTGAGCCATCACACGAGCCCGGTGGAACTTCGGGAGCGGCTCCATTTTCCCGAAGCCCAGCTACCGGCCGCGTTGCTGCGCCTGCGCAAGCAACTCGGCGAGTCTGGCGCAGTCATACTCAGCACCTGTAACCGCGTCGAAGTCTACGCGAGCACGCCCGACGCCAGTGACGAAACCTTCGCGAAGATCCGCGCCTTCCTCAGCGAATGGCACAACATCGCGGAGAACGAGTTCTCCGAGATGCTGTACGAACGCGCCGACCGCGACGCGGTCGGTCATCTCTTTCACGTCGCATCGAGTCTCGACAGCATGGTCGTGGGCGAAGGGCAAATCCTCGGCCAGGTTCACGACGCCTATCTCCTCGCGCAGGCCGAGCAAGCAACCGATAAGATCGTCAGCCAACTGTTCCAACGGGCTTTCTCCGTGGCGAAGGACGTTCGCTCCCGAAGCGGCATCAGCGAAGGCAAGGTATCGGTCGGCAGCGTGGCCGTAGACCTCGCGGTCTCCATCTTCATCAACCTCGCGGGCAAGACCGTCATGGTCATTGGCTCGGGCAAGATGGGCGAGCTGGCCCTGAAGAGCCTCGTGTCGCGCGGAGTGTCTCATGTGTTGCTTGTCAACCGGACTCAGGAAAAGGCCGCCGAACTTGCGGACCGCATTCATGGCGAACCCATTGCCTTAGACGATCTCGAAAAGCACCTGCACCGTGCGGACATCGTCATTACGTCCACCGGCGCGCACGAGTACTTGCTTCGTGTGGCGGATTTCGAAAAGGCGCTGCGCCTGCGAGCCCACGCACCCATGTTCGTGATCGACATCGCCGTGCCGCGCAACGTTGATCCCGCCGTGAACGATATCGATAACGTCTACCTCTACGACATCGACAGCTTGCAGCAGGTCACCGAGAGCAATCTCGAAGCGCGCCGGAAAGAAATCGCGAAATGCGTCGAAATCGTCGAAACGGGAATCGATCACTTTTGGCATTGGCACCAAGGGCTTGTCGCGGAGCCGACCATCGTCTCCATGTCCGAAGAGCTTCACGCCATCCGCGAGCGCGAGTTGGCCAAGACCCTCGCGTCGTTGCCGGATCTCACGGACAAGCAGCGCGAGGAGGTTTCATATCTGTCCAAACGCATCGTAAACTCCATCCTCCAGCGCCCCATGACGCAACTCAAACGCGAAGTCGCACACCACGACCCGCACGCCGTGCTGCACTTGGTGAAACGCCTGTTCGGCCTTCGCGAGACCCCATGACCGCAGGAACCGATACGACAAGGATAGTCGCAGCATGACACGAACCTTGCTCATAGGCAGCCGGGGCAGCAAACTCGCGCTGACGCAGTCCAACTTCATTGCCGGGGCCATTCGTGCGCTGGAACCGGACCTCCACGTGGAAGTGGAAATCATCCACACCAAAGGCGACAAGATACTCGACGCGCCACTTGCGCAAATCGGCGGCAAGGGTCTATTCACAAAGGAACTAGAAGTCGCGTTGCAGGAACGCCGCATCCACCTCGCGGTGCACAGCCTGAAAGATTTACCCACGGAATTGCCCGGCGGCCTCACGCTGGCCTCCGTCCCCAAACGCGAAAGCCCCTACGACGCCTTCGTCTGCACCAAATGGGACAACGTCGATGCGCTGCCCGCAAACGCGCGAGTAGGCACATCAAGCCTGCGGCGCGGCGCGCAACTCCGCGCCTACAGGCCCGACCTGGAGATCGTCCCCATTCGCGGCAACGTGGAAACGCGGCTGCGAAAAGTGGAGGAAGGCGATGTCGAAGCTGCCGTGCTCGCGTGCGCCGGGCTAAACCGCCTGTCCTTGAGCCACGCGGTGGTCTACGCGCTCGACGTCGACATCATGGTCCCCGCGCCGGCCCAGGGCGCGCTGGGCATCGAAGCCCGCGCGGACGACGCTGAAACCCTCACCCTCTTGAGTCGTCTGTCCGATCCGCAAACCGCGGCCGAGGTCCGCGCTGAACGCGCATGTCTCGCCACGCTCGAAGGCGGCTGCCAAGTCCCCTTAGGCGCGCTAGCTCGCTTGAACGGCAGCTTGCTCGAACTCACGGCATGTGTGTGCAGCCCCGACGGAACCACGGTATTGCGCACATGGCTGTCCGCGCCGATCAACGACGCGGAGTCCCTCGGCGTGCGCGCGGCGGAAGCCTTGCTCGATCAAGGCGCGGGCGCGATCATCGCGGCGGCCCGATGAGCGGAGCAACCGGAAAAGTCTTTCTCGTCGGAGCGGGGCCTGGAGACCCCGGCCTGCTTACCGTGCGCGGCAAGGAATGCCTCGAGCGCGCCGACGTCGTGCTATACGACGCGTTGTCGAACGAAGTGTTGACGGAGTACGCGCCGAAGGCCGAGAAGATTTACGCGGGGAAATCTCCCGACAAGCATATGCTGTTGCAGGAGGAAATCAACCGCCTCCTGATCGATCTCGCCAAGCAAGGCAAACGCGTCGTGCGGCTCAAAGGCGGCGACCCCTTTGTCTTCGGACGCGGCGGGGAAGAGGCATTGGCGCTTGCGGAGAACAAGATCCCGTTTGAAGTCGTGCCCGGCGTGACGGCGGGCATCGCCGTACCCGCGTACGCGGGCATTCCGATCACGCACCGCGGCCTGTCGACGAGCTGCACCTTCATCACCGGCCACGACGAACACCTGCTCGACGACGATGAAGACGATTTCTCCCACATTGCCGTCCAGGGCACGCTGTGTTTCTTCATGGGCGTGAAGAACCTGCCGGCGCTGGTGCGGCAAGTCATCGCATTGGGCCGCGCGCCCGGCACGCCTGCTGCCGTCATCGCGTGGGGCACCTTGCCCAAGCAACGCACCATCATCGCCACGCTCGAAACGCTTGAGGAAGTCTGCGCGCGTGAGATGCCCGCGCCGCCCGCGCTGGTCGTCATCGGCGACGTGGTCCGCCTTCACGAACAATTGAGCTGGTTCGAGAGCAGGCCGCTGTTCGGCAAACGCATCGTCGTCACCCGAGCACGCACGCAGGCCGGCGAACTCGTGCGGCACTTGCACGAACTCGGCGCGGACGTGTTCGAGTTCCCGACCATTGAGATCGAACCCGCGCCCATCGCGGAGCCGTTCGACTACATAGGCTCCTACAACTGGGTTGTGCTTACGAGCGTCAACGGCGTCGAGATGCTCTTCGAACGCCTCGAAGAACTCGGCCAGGACGCCCGCGACCTCGCTGGTGTGAAGCTGTGCGCCATCGGTTCCGCAACCTCCGAGGCCGTCCGCAAGCGCTTCCTTAACGTCGACCTCATGCCGGAGAAATACGTCGCGGAAGATCTGCTGAACGCGCTCGTCCAACGCGAAGGCGCGCTCGAAGGCAAGCGCTTTCTGCTGCCGCGCGCGGACATCGCGCGCAGTTTTCTGCCCGAGGAATTGCGCAAGCGCGGCGCGGAAGTCACGGAGTTGGTTGCATACCGCACCGTCGCGCCCACGTCCTCCGAAGAGTTCGCGTCGCAACTCGCCGCGTACCGTCCCGACCTTGTCACGTTCACGAGTTCATCCACCGCGCGCAACTTCGCGGAGATACTTGGCGCGGAACGCCTCGATGCGATTAAACTGATGGCGCGTTTCGCGAGTATCGGGCCCATCACGTCGAAGACCGCCGCCGAACTCGGCATGCCCGTGACGGTCGAACCCGATACCCACGATATCCCGCATTTTGTCGACGCGATTGTGCAGGCATTCACCCAGAACCGGTAAGGAGGCGACCGTGGGATTTCCGGATATGCGATTGAGACGGCTGCGCGGCACGCCAACGTTGCGCCGCATGGTGCGCGAGACGCGCCTGTCCGTGGACGACCTGATCATGCCGCTGTTCGTGCGCCCAGGGTCCGGCGTCAAGAATCCAATCAAGTCGATGCCCGGCAACTACCAGTTCAGCGTCGACACGCTGGTCGAAGAGACCAAGGCCATCGAACAAGCGGGCGTGCCCGGCGTGATCCTCTTCGGCATACCCGAATCCAAAGACGCCGTGGGCACGCAGGCCTACGCTAGCGATGCCATCGTGTGCCGTGCGATTGAGGCGATCAAGAAAGCGTGCCCGGCGTTGTGCGTGATCACCGACGTGTGCCTCTGCGAATACACCGACCACGGACACTGCGGAGCCGTTGCGAAAACGCGCTCGGGCGCGTTCGACGTCGATAACGACGCCACACTGCCGCTACTCGTGAAGGAAGCCTTGGCCCACGCGCGCGCCGGGGCCGACATGGTCGCGCCGTCCGACATGATGGATGGCCGCGTCCGCGCCATCCGCGCCGCGCTCGACGCCAACGCATTCTCCGATCTGCCGATCATGGCCTACAGCGCCAAATTCGCGTCGGCCTTCTACGGCCCCTTCCGCGACGCCGCCGAATCGCCGCCACAATTCGGCGACCGCACGACTTACCAAATGGACTCGCCCAACACCCGCGAAGCCATGCGCGAAATCGCCGCCGACATCGACGAAGGCGCCGACATCGTCATGGTGAAACCCGCGCTCGCGTACATGGATATTATTCGTATGGCGTCGGACCGCTTCGACGTGCCGCTCGCCGCCTACGTGGTGTCGGGCGAGTTCTCGATGGTGAAGGCCGCCGCCGCCAACGGATGGATCGACGAAAAGCGCGCCGCCCTGGAAATCCTGACGGGTATCCGCCGCGCCGGCGCGAAACTCATTTTGACGTACTGGGCCAAAGACGCCGCAGGCTGGTTGAAGTAAGCCCGGCGCCTTTTCCGACGGACATTTGAGGACGCGTACCGGGCGATTTCCCCAAGAGCCCCAACCGGTCCGCCCCCTCTTTGGTCTCCTTCCCTGTTGCACGAGTAGCCATCGTGTGTTAGCCTTGAATGGGTTGTGCATATCGACACTCGCGCAGAGCAGACATGGAGCCGGTCGAACGGCTGGCGGTCACGGTGCTGGGCGCAGTGACCGCGGTTGAGAGCGTCGCGCCAATCATGTCGGACGGACGCAACGTGCGAATGGGATCTATGGAAGTCTTTTCAAACAGCGGCCAGCGGCTCCCCGTAATCCTCATCGTGGACGATATTCCCGAAAATATCGTCCTGATGAAGCGTCTACTCGCTCCAAAAGGATACGACGTGCACGAGGCCACGGGCGGAAAAGCCGCCCTTGAAACCGTGCTCCAAGACCCTCCCGACGTTATCCTTCTCGACCTCATCATGCCCGATATGAATGGGTTTGAAGTCTGCGAACGGCTCAAACGGGATCTCTCTACTCGCCATATTCCCGTCATCATCGTCACGGGCATGGCCGAACACGAAGCCAATATTCGCGCCCTGGAAGCCGGGGCAGACGATTTTCTCACCCGGCCTATCGACCCGGTCCTCCTCGAAGCGCGAATCCGCAGTTCCGTCAAGTCGAAGGCGCTGCAAGATCAAATCATGCGCTACCAGAGGCGGCTCGAAGACGACAATGTAGCCCTCGAAGAGCGGGTCCGCGAACGAACGACCCTGCTGGAACGAACCCAACAAGTCACGGTCTTCTCGCTCGCGCGGCTTGCGGAAT
The DNA here is from genome assembly GCA_041662805.1 of Candidatus Hydrogenedentales bacterium. Classification (GTDB taxonomy): domain Bacteria; phylum Hydrogenedentota; class Hydrogenedentia; order Hydrogenedentales; family SLHB01; genus JAIBAQ01. The sequence continues at coordinate 9,123 of JBAZRU010000213.1, forward strand.
CGCGCGACCCCGAAACGGGCGAGCACCTGGACCGCATGCGCCGCTACGTGCGCGAGATTGCCATCGAGTTGGGCAATCGTCCCAAGTACGACAGCATTATCGACAGCGGGTTCATCGAAACTCTCTATTATTCGAGTCCTCTCCACGATATCGGGAAGGTGGGTATTCCCGACGCCATTCTCCTGAAGCCGGGCAAGCTCTCGGTCGACGAGTTCGATATCATGAAGACACACGCACTGATAGGAGGAGATACCCTCAAGGCGGCCGATACCGAAGCCGGCGGCAACTCGTTTCTGACTATGGGCCGCGACATCGCCTACTTCCATCACGAAAAATGGGACGGCAATGGCTACCCCTTTGGGCTCAAAGGCACGGACATTCCGCTGCCCGCGCGAATCTTGGCGCTGGGCGACGCCTACGACGCCCTAACCTCACGCAGGCCTTATAAGGAACCCTTCACGCACGAAGTCTCGCGCGACATCATCGTCAAAGCCGCTGGGTCGCACTTCGACCCCGAGGTGGTCGATGCATTTCTCGCGCGCGAAAACAAGTTCATCAATATTCACGGCGCATTTGAGGACAAGGGGCATCCAACGCACATCGAGCAGGTCATGAAGACCCTTGACCGCCTCCACGCCATGGAGAGCGACCGGGAAGCTGCGACGAAACCCGCGAATTAGCCGCCTCCTGAGTCGGCCCGGCACTCGCTATCTATAAGCCCAAGCAAACGGTCCATCGCCGCATGCAGGGCATGTATCGAGTAGGGCTTCTGGATGAATTCCACATGGGGGAGCCGGCACAGCGGTTCGAGTTCCTCGACCTCCATATACCCGCTCGAAAACACGACGGGCAAGCCAGGGCGAATCTTCGAAAGCTGTTCGTAGGCCTCGCGGCCATCCATGTTGGGCA
>JBAZRU010000214.1:0-9950 GCA_041662805.1 Candidatus Hydrogenedentales bacterium
TCTTGTGTTGGTCTATAACGACAGCATCGTCGACAGGAATCCGTTGACGGTCTCCATTTCTACGGATAGCGACAAGACATGGGCATACACGCGAAACATCGCGGAGACCAAAGAGGTTCAGACCTTTGCCTACCCTGTGGCCATCCAATCCAAGGACGGGAAGATCCACGTGGTATGCACCACCGACACACGATCAACCATTCTCCATTTCACGTTCGATGAGGAGGCCATTCTGTCGCATCCGGTACAGCCAGCGGCTAAATGATACCAAGCCTTGGCAGGGGTGCGATCGCTAGTCTCAGTATCGTCCGTGACCTTCGACCATGTCCCTCATGATCTGAATGCGATCTTCGTCCGCATTTGGAGGAACCTGATCTCCGGCATTCGCGATGAGGCGCGGACCGTACTTCTTCAAGTCCAGCCACTGCATGACCGCACGCTTGAAGTCATCGAGGGGCACATCGGGCAACCACAAATTGGGAGGGACGCCGCTCGAGAGGATTAGCTTCGTTCCTGCTTCCTGGCGGCATTGCTCGGGCGTAAGGCCACCGCCAGTGCTCGGCGTAACCGCGTCGGCGCAATCGGCTCCGAGCCGGCCAAACACGTCGAGCAGACCGGTCAGACGCCCATCGATGTGCACCGCGACGTGTTTCCCCCCTGCGTGAAGACGGCGAATCAACTCGGCGTAGTAGGGCTTCGACCACGTGTCGAAGAAATCCGGAGATTGAATGTCGCTCGAGAAATTGTCCCCCACGAGCACCACCTCCGCGGGCGAATGTGCGAGCAGGTCCATGCATTCGAGGTTGTTCGCGTTGATCCGGTCGATGACCTCGCAAAGCCCTTCGGGCCGATCGGCCGCCGCGTACACCGTATTCTCGATGCCCATCCAGGAATTCAACAAGTGCCCCATGCCGCTATAGGCAAACACGGCGTAGACCACGCCGGCGTCTCCGACGCACTCCACCCAAGCCCGATAGCGATTCCATCGCGGCGTATAGACTCTGCTTCCGAGTGCGTACGCCAGCACATTCAGATCGCGCTCGGTCGCGATCCCCCACTCGCGAATTCCCCACGCGTAGGTTTGCTCGTTCCAGCGGCGCGTACGGCTGATGCATCCCAAGGGGGTATCGAATTGCCACGTGATTTCCAGGCCGTCTTGGCTCTTCGTCACGGTTGCGCACACGTCCTCGCCGTACTTGACGTCGATAAAGGAAGCGAGGTTGGGCAGATAGAACCCGACGCCCATCTTCTTGTGGTACTCGATTAGCTCGACTTCGGGCTGCTCATAGACGCGGCTGAGATCCCAAGGCATGCCGTGCTTGTGATAGAACCAATGCGACAAGTCCAGCATGAAAGGCACGACATCGGGAGTCTCTCCGCGATACACGGAGAGGATTCGCTCGCGATGGGTCATGGGAGGCATGGCCGTCTCCTAATGTGTGCGTTGGGAAATGCACGCCGTGATGAAAACGCCGGCGACGATTAACAGCGGGACAGAATATGCCGCGCTCAACGAAATCTTAAATTGCAGGGTTCGCTCCCGCGTGCGAACCACGCTAAACAAGGTTCCCACGGTGACACTGGTCAGCAACGCAACGGGCGTTATCCATTGCCAACTGAGCGGCGGCCATCCCGCGAGATCGCCAAATGCCATCAGGAACGCCGCTGCGAACCCGTAGAGCGAGCCGAATACCGCGCCGGTGGGAGTGGCAAACGGCACGAACATCGCGCAGAAGAACAGCGCAAACAAGGGGGCAATTAGCAGGTTGCTGGTCTTGCTCGTCACCTCCACCAAATTGCCGCCGACATGCGCGATGACGAAACTCAGTGCGATCGCCGCAAAACCGACGAAGTACGAAGTGCTCCGTGCGAGGCCCATCTTCTGTTTCTCGCCGAGGTCCTTTCTGAAATAGCGTTCGATGATGTCCGTGTTGATGACCGTGCACGTCGAGTTGATGCCGGAGGCCAATGACGACATGGCCGCCGACAGGATGCCCGCGATCACCAATCCCGCGATGCCGTAACCCGTGAAATTGACAATGAAGAAGGGGAAGAGCGCATCCGCATTCTCGCCGAGGTTCATGGTCTTGGTGAGATACTGAGGGTTCGCTCTGAAGAACCCGAGCAACGCGAATCCCAAGAGGCCCAACAGCAACGTCACCATCCCCGTCGTAATGTTGTTGACCAGAAACGCCCTGCGCGCGGCCCGCGGATTTCGCGTGGCCATGAATCGCTGGATGGCCATCTGGTCGGCTCCCGCCGTGCATATCCACCACGCAGTCGTGCTCACGATCATGCCAAGTACGCTTGTGCGCACCTTGGGGTCGAAGCTGACCCACGGCTGCGTATCCCAATTGGATGCCCACTCCGTTGGAAACCAAGAGAAGCCGCCGATCTTGACGGTGACGATTACGATGGTAACGATGATGCCAAAAAACAGGACCAAGGCTTGGACGACATCGGTTAGAACCACCGCGCGAATGCCTCCCATGGACGAGTAGACGACCGTGATGATGCCGATGGCGCAAGCGACATAGAACGTTGCGCCCTCCCCAAGGCCAATGGCCACCACCACGACTTTGGAAGAGGTATAGATAATCAGGCCCATCCATACAAACCGAATCAGCAGGAACAGGACACAGCCGAGCATGCGTACGCCGGAATCGGTTGTAGAGGATCTCGTTGGCGCTCGTAACGGGCAGCTTCGAAATGTAAGGAATGAGCACAAACCCGACGATGAGATACGTGAATGGCAAAGCCAGAATGTCGGCGAGGAATGCCGGGCCGTGCCGGATGATTTCTCCCGGCGTGGCAAGATAGGAAATGGTGCTGATCATGGTCGCGAACAGCGAAAGCCCGATCATGATCGGGCTCATTGTTCGCCCGCCGACATAGTAATCTTCGGCGCTTCGGTTCCGGCGGGAGTAGTAGACGCCAATCCCCAGCATGGCGATGGCATAAGCGGCGACGACAGCCCAGTCGGCGGCGTCGAGCCCTGCGCGCATTCCAGTTGTATCCGGCGCTGGCTGAGTCTCCGCAAAGACAGGAGGCACGGCGAGCATGAAGGCCCCCCACATCGCCATGAGCCAGCCCCTAACCCTGCACCCCATCCTTACCCCCCTGCGCTCAATTCGGGAACGCACGCGCCTACTCGACGAGTGCCCAGTGAATCGAAGTCTCGTCTGTGGCCGTCCCCGCATAATAGACGACGAGTGCCCCGCCCGTCGCAATCGCGGCGGTCGTGGGCAAGCCCACGGAAAACTTCGCCATCTCGGCCCAGGCATCCTGCAACGTGCTCTTGTTCCACGTCTGCGATGCGAGTCCCGCGTCGTAGAGGACGACTTCTCCGGCGGCAGGCCAGGAGCGCCCGCCATCCAAGCTGCGCCGAATCTTAATCGTAGGCGCAGATGTGCGGTCGACATACGGCATCGCAAGCGTTCCATCCGCAAGCGCAAACACCGGCGCGGGTTGACCCGGCACGCCCGTATCCCACAGCGGGGCCCACGTCCGGCCGCCGTCTCGCGATTCCGTGGCGTGGATGTTGAGGTACACAGCCGCCTCGCGATCAAAGGTCCAGAACACATCGAGAATCCTGCCGTCCGGCAACACCGACGGACGCTGGTCCCAGTAGAAGACGCGATTGGATGGGTCCTGCGTCACGACCGAGTAACGTGGCCAAGTGCGGCCCGAGTCCGGCGAGAACATGAGAACGGACGCGTGACGCCACGGCTCCAATTCATCGTAGTGCTTGTTGAGTTCGAATTGGCATGCCCATTCGCCGGAGGGAATTCTGAGGATTGGCCCCGTGATCGGCGTAGGCATCGTGAATGGCGACGTGTCAATCTGCCGTGGCTCGGACCACGTTTCCCCGGCGTCATGCGATATGGAAAGGAGTATGCGGCTGTCGAGCAGGCCTTCGGTTTCCTCGTTGAAGAAGGGCAGGTCCGGGTCGGAGTGGTCCACCCAGTAGAGCGATGCGGCCACGGTATCGCCGTCCACGGCACAAATCCCGGCAGCGCGAATCAGGCCCGGCTTTCCTCCAAGCTCCATCGGCGCGAAGGGCTCGATTGGTTCCCGCCACGACTTGCCCCGGTCGTCCGACCACGTGACGAGCGCGCGCTGGCCCTTCATGCCCGCCTTCGTCGGGGCTGCCCGAAACGAGCATACCCAACGCCCCGACCGTGTCACGCACACGTACGGGAACGCGCAACTCTGCTGGTCTGCCCCCTGCCGGCACGCATGGACGATTCCTTTGTCGATGACCCTCATGGCGTGTTGGCCCTGACGACCGGACGCGAGATGCCCGCACATGCTGTCACTATCCCATCCCCTCCGAGTATGACCACGCGAAAGCCATCTGCCCCACGCGGGCTGATGCGCTCCGCCAGCCTGCGACTTCCCCCAGCGCGGCGAGCGGCTTCGGCGCGCCCTCGCTCGGCGGATTCATACGATACATAACCCGCTTCCCCTTCACAAAGTCTACCGCCAGCTTTATCACCTTGCCGAAACCGTGAGCCGTGTTGTAAACTGTTTCCCAGTGGAAGTGTTGATTGGCGCCGGAATGCGCGTGCGGGAAACCAGCGGGAGAAATCTACGTATGAAGACGCTTCAGTTCGGTCTGGCGGCGCTTATCGCCGTTGCGTCGTGCGGACTTGCCTACGCAATTGAACCAAGTCACATAGGGCCTTACGGCAATCCCGAGGAACCGGCCACGCGCCCCTATAAGGCCATGTGGCGCGGTTTGAAGGCCGTGAAGTATCAAACCTGCAAAAGTGTCAACGACGGCAACAACAAGGCGCAATATGTCGGTTCCATCGAAGGATTTCGCGGCGTGCGGCGCGGAGTCGTCGAACTTGGCCACAGCTCGTTCTGGGGCATGGCAGGCACCTATCCTCCGCCCGTCGAAGCGATTTCCCCCTGGAACGAGCGTATCGATCAGCATCGCGGCATCGCAGCTATCGCCGACATTCCGACAACGGTGGGCATCATCGGTCTGGCGGGCGGCGGTGCCTTCGGCATGGTGTTCGGCACCGGCGCGATTACCGTCGGCCAGAGCGAACTCGACCGGTCGGTAATGACGCCAGAGCAGAACGAAGCCGTGTTGGCTGCCGCCCGTGAAACGGCCAAGCAGCAATGGCATCCTCCCCAAGGCGGCGGCAATCGCAACGCAAAGCGCCCCGAGGGTCTTCGCTACGAACATGAGGCAACAGCAAAACCCTCCAAGCAAGAAATGAAGGGGGGCAAGGATATTAAGGGCAATGATTACTCGGGCGACATGATCAAGAAAGCCCGCGATGGAAGTATCGCCGACTGATACTTTGCCGGCAGCTCGCCCGAAATAGACACGGGCCTTGAAGAGACATTTGTGCGCGCGTCCGCAAACCAATGCGGGCGCGCGATTTGTATTACCCCTTGGGAAGAGGAGGCACGATCCCTTGAAGGGCATCGGGCTTCAGCACGCTCGTAAGTGCATCGAAGGGGATAAGCACGTCGAAGGTTCCTTCCGCATACGGCGCCACCGCGTACGGCTCAAACAGAAACAGGATGCCCGCCGGCGACAGGCTGAAATGGCTCAACATCTCCCAATCCAAGCTGTCGACCATGCCGTCAACGACAAACCCCGCCTTCTGCTTCTTGAGATCCGCAATACACGTCTCGGAGAGCTTCGCCAGTGCCTGCTCCTGGGAAGTGAATAAGTCGCCAAGTTTGACAGGCGCAGGCGCACCCTGAGGACTTAGGCGCAGGTTAAGCGTACTGTACTGCGTCATCCCGTGCGCACCTCCCGTGAAGACATACGTCGTAGACACGAGACTGACAAATTGGCCCGGCGTATAGACGGTGACGTCCATGTCCACGTCGTACATGTTGTCCACCTGCACGGAAGGATCCGCCGCCTTGCTGATCTCGTCCACGAAGACATCGTTGGACCGCGTCACGTGACGCACAATCGCCTCATTGAGCGGCGCCTCGGATGGATCCTCGAACACAGGATATGCAAACGTGCTCTCGATGGTGCCCCCGTCGAATTCGCCCTTCTTCTCTTCCACCTTCTGCTTGGCAAATCGCTCCAGGGTAAGCGGAGCCGGATTCTTGCCCTCGCCATCGGTCCAAGTGCCTTCAAGCTTCTTGCCTTCCTCAAGGAACTTTCCTGCGAAGCGTCCGGTTTCCTTGCTATCCACGGTCTCCGTGAGACTGAACGCTCCGTCTTCTTGCAGCGTACCCGCGAGATCGAGGGGAATCTGGCGCTTGACGTAAATATAGGAACCGCTCAGTTTGCCTGCAAAGTTCGTCAATTCGAGCAGCACATGGTTCCCCTGTCCAATCTCTCCGCGATAGTAGGTCAGATCGAAATCAGCGGCCAATACCGGCGAACTCATGAGAAGAACTATCGAAAACACGACCAACGAGCCAATACGAGTAAACATACCGTCCTCCGATGAATGTACCTAAACGCAAGAGTATACCACGAAGACGATGCCCCATTGCGCGGGGAGTCCGCCGTCTACATCGACTGCGGTATACTCGGCTGCAAGGAGACTGGAATTGTGAACGATATCGCCGGCATGGTCAAAGCAAGCGCGACAGAACTGGGTTTTGACGCCTGCGGCATTGCGCCGGTTGAAGAAATCGATCCCCAGGACCGGCTCGGAGAGTGGCTCGGGCTGGGCTATCACGCCGGCATGGCTTGGATGGCAACCACCAAAGACACGCGCCAGAACGTCCAACTGAAGCTGCCCGGCGCCCGCTCCGTCGTGGCCGTCGCGCGGAACTATTTTGCACCGCGTCCGGAACCTGCTCCTGGCTCAGGCAAAGTCTCTCGATACGCGTGGGGGCGCGACTACCACCGCGTCCTCCTCAAACCCTTGCGCGAGCTCGCGCGCCGAATCGAAGCCTCCGTGCCCGAAGCACGCTGCTACTGTTGCATCGACAGCGGGCCCGTCATGGAAAAGGCCTGGGCCGTCCGGGCCGGTCTCGGCTGGCTTGGAAAGAACAGCCTCGTCCTGCGGCGCGACTTGGGATCTTGGTTCTTCCTTGGAGTCATACTCACGACCGCCGAGTTGACTCCCGATTCGCCCGCTTCCGATCAATGCGGGCGTTGCAGGTTGTGCGTCGATGCCTGCCCCACTAACGCCATCGTACAGCCGCACGTGGTCGATTCAAGGCGGTGTATCTCCTACCACACGATCGAGAATCGCGGGGAAATCCCCGCGGGTATCGCGCGCAATCTGGATGATTGGGTCTTTGGATGCGACATCTGCCAGGACGTGTGCCCTTGGAATCGGCGGGTCGAGACGACCACGCAGGATGACTTTCACCCTCGTCCCGGCCATGCCAACCCGGACTTGGCCGCGCTCGCGAGCATGGATGAAGAGGGCTTCCGGAGCACGTTCGCGGGCAGTCCCATTATGCGAGCGAAGCACAGTGGAATGCGCCGAAATGCAGTTCACGCGCTGGAGAACGACTAGCGCCGAGTGGCATTGCCTCGCATCGGCACACGTTCAGTGATGGTGGCGGGATTTCCAGGACACCCACAGCCGGCGCATGAATCCAAAGGTCTGACGGATTCCGGACGTCCTGGGCAGGTAGTGGTCGTGGCTGATACGCGCCATGTAACTGGCCATGAAGGATTCGTTCATACCATGTCGAGCGCCTCGCTCGCTCCTTCGACCGGGTTGAGAGTCCCACCGAGCTGTCAATGTGCGGACAAGACTTCGGTCGCCCTATCAATACATCCCAACCGCTTCGCTATCACCACGGCTTGGACTGGCTATCCCCCGTGCACATGGTCGGTATCCCCGAATGGTCCGGGGATTCGCGACAGTGCGCTCGTCAGCACCTCCACGATTAGGTCGTTCTGGCTCATCCCCTCCGCCTTCGCGGCAAGGCGGATCGCTTCGTACAAGTCGGCGGGTACTTTGATTGCCATTTTCCTCGTCTCGTACGGAGTGTCTTCCCGCAGGCGCACAAACGAGCCGGCTCTCGGCTCGCCTTGCCCCACGAAAAGCTCCCCCTGGGTCGGCGGCTCCGGCCGCAAATGCGACAGGTCCGCATCCGGAAAGCACGTCTGCAACACCTCGATATTCGTCATCCCCTCGTTGATCAGCGCCTGAACACGCCCGCGCCCCCCCAGCATCCTGAGGTTTCGGGCAATCCCCGGCGTAGACATCGCATAGCCGCTCTTCTGTACAAACTCAACGGCGGCGATGCCTTCCAATCCGTGGCGAACGGCCTCTACGATCCGTTCCTGTTTGGAGTGGGTTTGCTTCATGGCGGGCCCGGTGCTCCTCGCTGCTCTGACGTATTGGGGAGTATAGTAAATTATTGACAAAAATGCAAGAGGTTTGATCGCCGCCGCTCAGCACAAGTCCGCAGCCTGTTCGTCCCAAGCTCCTCCCGCCTGCGCCCAATCGTCGCCCTCGCACGCCGTCGCTGTTGACTTAATTGGCAGGTCAGTGAACAATACATCCCAACGGCTTACATCCGAAGTCGCGCAGGATACAGAGGAACTGAATACTCATGCCGATAGGACGTGTTTTGTCTGCCACGTTTGGCGATGTCTACGTACTGAAGTTCGTTGGTTCGATTGGCTATACGGATGAGTGGACGTTTCCCCTCAGCAAATCACTCCGAGGATACGTCGACCGCCTATTCGAAGCACCCGTCGCGGGCAGCAGCGTATTGGTCGACCTTACCGAGGCCAAGGGAATGGACAGCACCAATCTTGGCTTGTTGGCGGAGTTGGGAAAGCGGTGCAAAGCCGTATTCGGAACCAAGCCAACCATCATCGCGCAGAACGGCAGAGTGCTCAGCGTCCTTCGCACGATGAGCTTTCAAAGTCTATACACCATCCTGGATGTCGACGCGCCTATCCGTGGCGACTTGGACGCGCTGCCCGACGTGCCGGACTCCCAGATCGATGTTGCCCTCATGATCCTTGATGCCCACAAGAATCTGGCGGAAATGAGCGATGCCAACAAAGACAAGTTTCAGATTGTCATTGAGGCTATCGAGGACGACTTGAGGCATAAGGGCCGAATTTAGCCGCCTTCATCAAAACGTCCCTCACTTGTACGCCACTACGCTCTCAATGACCCGTTGAAGGTCATCGTCCGTGAGATCATTGTAGAATGGCAACCGCACAATGCGGTCGCTCACGGATTCCGTGACGGGACAATCCCCCACCTTCCCGCCAAATTGGGCGCCCATGGCCGACGAATGCAGCGGCAGATAATGAAACACCGCCAAGATCCCCTGCTCCTTCAGGAAACGAAGCATCGCCGTGCGCGCTTCGAGCGATGGCATGAGCATATAAAACATGTGGTACGGCTGCTCGCAGTGTTCCGGAACCTGCATGAGCTGTACGCCCCGGGAAGCAGCCCAGTCCGACAAAGACGCCTGGTATTTTTCCCAGACACGCCGGCGAAATGCCTGCACTTGTTGCCTGCATTCCAGTTGCCCAAACAGAAACGCAGCGAGCATGTCCGAGAGCAGGTAACTTGACCCTACATCGACCCACCCGTACTTGTCGACCTGGCCGCGGTAGAACTGGCTTCGGTCTGTCCCCTTCTCCCGAAGGATCTCGGCTCTGGCGATGTCGGCGGCATCGCTTACCAGCAAAGCGCCGCCCTCGCCGCACGAGAAATTCTTCGTTTCGTGGAAGCTCTGAATGGCTAGCCGGCCAAACGTTCCCAAGTATTTTCCTCGATAACGGCCAAACAAACCATGCGCGTTGTCCTCGATCACCGGGATTCCGTGGCGCTCGGCAATGGCAAGAATCTCGTCCATCTCGCAGCCCACACCCGCGTAGTGCACCACAACTACGGCCTTCGTGCGTGGCGTGATCGCTTGCTCGATGAGCCGCTCGTCGATGTTCAGCGTATCTGGACGGACATCCACAAACACCGGGCGCGCGCCGTGCAAGACGAATGCGTTTATCGTGGATACGAACG
>JBAZRU010000215.1:0-9929 GCA_041662805.1 Candidatus Hydrogenedentales bacterium
CGCAATCCCGTTGGATACTCCGCCACGTCAAGTTCGGGACTGATCCGCGCGATGTAATGCGGTGTCGCGAGCATAGCGGCAAGCTCGACATGCGAGGCCGCGCCGACGTGGGCGTATGCGAGGTAGGCGTTGCCGTCCGGACCTTGAATGAGGTCCTGCAACGGCGTGCGCCCGTCCGTGGGCATGAGCCATGGCCTGTTGCGCCAGCGCTTCTTGCGCAAGTCGGCGGAAGCTATCAATCTTGCATGACGCCAGGAATACCTGCCTCCCGCCGCATCGGCGTGCTCCGGATCGTAGAGAGACGAATTGATCACGGCAAATGCCGAATTACCTTTGATCAGAATCCCTTCGTAGCCATAGCGTCCTTCAGGTGTGTCGACGCTACTCTCAAACCACTTGTCCTGCGTTGCATCGTAGAAAGCCGCGGTCAGCGAGTTCGCCTTTCCCGCCGCTTGTTCCTGGTCGGTGGCGGAGAGCACGAGCACGTTGTCTTCGGGGCTAATGGAGGCTCCGAAATACGCGTTCTTTGCCTGGTAGACCTCTTCCAATGTGGAGAAGTCCCTCGGGAGGCGCGTGCGAAGTACGTGCAGGCGGTCCCAGCCCGACGCGCCCATCATCCATATCCGCTGCTTCGAATCCGCGCACATGATGTACGGCGGAAAAGCCGTCTCGCCCACCTGAACCCACGTGCCATCCGGTTCTCGCCGAAAGATGTGCCCCGGATTCTCATGCGGATGCTCCGCATTCTCTCCGTTCGGGCTCGGCACGGTAGCACAGGCATAGAGCGACCCCGCCACCATCAGGAGGCGATTACTGTGCCAACCGTGGATGGCGCCAGGGTGGACCTTCGGCGATACAAGCTCCGCTTTAACCGTGATCGCGGGCGTCCCTTGGGCGGACGCACCGGCGTTAGTCCAACAAAGGCAAAGCGTTAGCCAGATTCGAATGCTCCTGAAATCCATCAAATGCAGCTTCCCTTTCCGAAGTGTCTTAAGTCGAGCCGTCCACACGGCAGCGTGAATTCTGGTGCAAAGCGGGGGATTATGTCCAATGCGCGTCACTCCCGCCCTATCCGGGACCCGATCACCGCTTTTATCATGTACGGTCTTCTTGCAGCCCGCCATGGTCAATATGCTAAAGTGTAACGCTTCATATCGGACTCACAACCCCGGGGGAGAAGATTTCACATGGCCACAGTTGTCACCGCCGAAGAGGCAATACAGCGCATACCGGACGGCGCGACCATCCTGGTCAACCCGATGCCGATCGAAGAAGTATTGCCCGCGTTCCGGCGTGTGTATAGCTCCACCGGATCTCCAAAAGACTTGACGGTCGTCTTCACCGCTGGCATGGGGCCCTTTGGAGTCGAATACAAGGGCATGAACAATTTCGCCGTGCCCGGCATGCTGAAGCGCATGATTGGCGCTCACATCGGCGTGAATCATCTCCTTATCAAACTTGCCGTAACGGAAGCCATCGAGTGTTACATCCTTCCTCAAGGCGTCTTGGCACAGCTCTACCGGGAGATCGCGGGAAAGCGTCCCGGCATCATCACGACGGTGGGCCTTGAGACCTTCGTCGATCCCCGCATCGACGGCGGCAAGATGAACCAGCGCACGCGGCAGCAAGAAGACTACGTCAGCCTCATCGAATTGGGTGGCAAAGAATACCTCTTCTACAAGTCTTTCCCGGTGCACGTGGGTATCTTCAAAGGGACTACCGCCGATCCGCAGGGCAACATCACCTGCGAAGACGAGCCCGCTTTCTTGGAGTGCCTCGAAGTAGCCATGGCCGCCAAGAACAATGGCGGGATCGTCATTGCCCAGGTCGAGCGCGTCAGCGATGTCCCCGCGAATCCCCACATGGTGCGCGTTCCGGGCATCTTCGTCGACTATGTTGTCGTCGCTCAATCGCGCCAAGCGCACCCGCATACCCTCTTTGTGGAACACGACCCCGCGTTCACAGGTCAGAAGACAGTGTCGCTCGCAGACGTGATTAAGCCCATGCCGCTCAATATCGAAAAGGTGATCTGCCGCCGCGCCGCGCGCGAGTTGGCACCCGGAATGAACGTCAATCTAGGCGTCGGTATTCCACAGGGCGTAGCGGCCGTCGCATTTGAAGAGGGCCTCTTCGAACAAATCACCATGAATACCGAACTTGGTGTTATCGGCGGTGTGCCCGACGGGGGCAAGAATTTCGGCCCCGCCCGTAATCCCGCCGCGTTCATCTCCCAGCCGCAGATGTTCGACTTCTACGACGGAGGTGGCTTGGATACGACCTGCGTCGGATTGGCTCAGGCGGACGCCGAGGGGAACGTGAATGTCAGCAGGCTAGGCGACAAAATCATCGGCTGCGGCGGGTTCATCAACCTGACCCAGGGAGCCAAACATTGTATCTTCTGCGGGGAGTTTTCGGCGGGAGGGACGGACATCGTTGTCGACAATGGGCGACTGACCATTCGACAGGATGGAAGAGTCGTGAAGTTCGTGCAATCCGTGGAACAGATCACCTTCAGCGGCAAGCGGGCCCGCCGCCTTGGCCAGGACGCCAAGTTCATCACGGAACGATGCGTCTTCAAGCTGGTTCCGGAAGGCATGCTGCTGGCGGAAGTCGCCCCCGGCGTGGATATTCAGAAGGATATCCTCGATAGAATGGGATTCCGGCCTATCGTTCCGGACGAGGTTCCGACGATGGACCCGGCGATGTTTGCGTAGAGCGCGACGGGCGTCGTATGCGCGCCGTGGCGTGTCGGTCGCAAGACCGAGCGATACTGAAAGTCACAGTCGAAGGCCGTATGCTATGCTAACCTTTTCCGCGATGTACTGTCCGAAGCGGACCGGGTTCGCATCGGATACGGCCAAAAATGCACGAGGAGGAGGGACCTATGAGCGAGGGCAAAACCTTCGGAATGACACGCAGGGATTTCGCAAAGATGTCGGCGGCGGCAGGGTTGGCCGCGCTGACGATGAACCGGTTTGAAATGGCCGAAGCGGCGAAGCAGAAGCCGTTGAAGGTCGGCTTGTTGGGATGCGGCGGCCGCGGCACCGGCGCTGCCACGCAAATGCTGCTCGGCAACGAAAACGTCAAACTGGTTGCCATGGCCGATCTGTTCGAGGACCGCTTGGAAGGTTCATTGAATAAGATCAAGAGCAGCGGCGACGAGATCGCCAAGAAGGTCGATGTCAATAAGAAGAACATCTTCATCGGCCTGGATGCATACAAAGGCATCCTGGAAACCGATATCGATATTCTCATGGAAGGCACGCTCCCTTACTCGCGCCCGAAGCATGTCGAAGCCGCCGTCAATGCAGGCAAGCACGTCTTTACGGAAAAGCCCGCCGCCGTTGACCCTGTGGGCATTCGACAGTTCATTGCCGCCGCCAAGATGGCGGAAGAGAAGAAGCTGTGCCTTGTGGCTGGTACCCAGCGCCGTCACCAGAAGGCGTATGTGGACACCATCAAGAAGATCCACGACGGCGCCATCGGCGATATCATGGCCCTGCGCGCGTACTGGTGCGGCACGCTTCCCTTTGCCAAGGAGCGTGACGCCAAGTGGAGCGACCTTGAGTACAACGTCCGCAATTGGTACGCCCATTGTTGGGTCTGCGGCGACAGCATCGTCGAACAACATGTCCACAATCTCGACGTCATCAACTGGGTCATGAAGGGCCATCCCGTCAAGGTATTCGCATCCGGCGGCCGCGCGTGGAAAACCAATGATCCCAAGTACGGCGATATGTGGGATCAGTTCTCGTGCGACTTTGAGTACGAGGGCGGTATCCGCTTGACGAGCATGTGCCGCCATTGGGACGGCGCCGACGGCGGCGTTTTCGAAGACATCCTCGGGACGAAAGGCCGTAGCAACGCCAACGACATGATGGACACCGGCGGCGACAAGCCGCTCGATCCGTACGTACAGGAACACATCGACCTCGTTAACGCCATCCGCGGCGTCACCCCGTACATCAACGAAGGCGTTCAGGTTGCGGAAAGCACGATGACGGCGATCATGGGACGCATGTCGGCGTACACCGGCAAAGAGCTCAAGTGGGACGATGCCATCAACTCCGATCTCAGCCTCGTTCCCGCCGACCTCAGCTTCGACAAGCCGTACCCGAATAGCCCGATCCCGGTTCCGGGCAAGCCTGCGTAATCTCTAGTCGCCTGGCGGGGATAGCGCTTGCGCCCCCGCCAGGCGTTTTGCATTTTGGACAAGTCCATTAACGGGCGCTCGTCGCCCAGGGGGTGTAGACATGGTTTCTCGTCGTTCCTTTCTGACTGCCGCGGCGGCGTCTGTTGCCGCCGCTGCCGTGGTACGGCCGTCCGTCGGCGCAGCGCAATCGTCCGCCAATAAGCAGTTCGCAAAATTGCCGCTCCGCATGGGCGTGCAACCGGGATTCTTCGAAGGCACCATGGCCGAACAGATGCAAGCCATTGCCGATTGGGGGTTTCCAGGCTACGAATACATGTGGCCCGACGCGGACAAGGTCGCCGAATCGCGCGCGCTCGCCGAAAAGCTCGGCCTCGAATCGACCTGCATAGGCGGCGTGGGCGCCATCGCTCCAGGCAACATGGTCGACAAGTCCAAGCATGACGACATGGAGAAGATGTTCCGCAAGAACGTTCAGATGGCCAAGGACATCAACACGAAGCGCCTCATCGGCCTGAGCGGCAACACCGATCCCAACAAGTCCATCGATGAGCAAACGGAAAACGTCGTCATCTGTCTTAAGCGCCTTGCTCCGATTGCCGAAGAGAACGGCGTGACGATCATCATGGAGGCCCTGAACCCGCTCGTCGACCACAAAGGCTACTTCCTCACGCGCACCGACCAGACGATGGACATCCTCGAGAAAGTCGGAAGCCCGAACGTGAAGATGCTGTTCGATATCTACCACCAGCAGATCACCGAAGGCAACGTCATCCGCAATCTCTCGCAGAACATCGACCGAATCGGACACTTCCACGTCGCGGACAATCCCGGACGTAAGCAACCCGGCTCCGGCGAACTCAACTACACCAACATCTTCAAAGCCATCGTGGCGACGAAATACGACGGATTCGTGTCGCTCGAATGCGGCAAGACCGGCACGGTGGACGAGGCCCTGAATAGCGTGCTGAGCTTCTTCGACGAGGTGAAAGCCTAAGAGCGAACCCGAGCAAACGAATTCTGTGGGCGCGGCGTATAACATGGGAGGCGGACTTCATATGCTAGACGCCGCGCCATCGATATTCGCGAGCAAACCGGACAGCTCGCGCAGGGCAGACTACACTGTTCTTGGCGCGTTCGCGTTGCTGAAAATACTGATTAACGGCCTCTTTATTGGCCGCTACGGTATCCAACGCGACGAGTTGTATTTTGTCGTCTGCGGGCAACACCTCGATTTCGGGTATGTTGACCATGCGCCTCTCGTTCCTTGGATTGCCCGGCTATCAACGGAATTGTTCGGCGACTCTGTGTATGCATTGCGCGTATTCCCGTTGCTTGCCGGTGGTTTGTCGGTGTTCCTCGTGGGCCTCTTGGCGCGGGAAATGGGCGGAAGGCGATTCGCCCAGGTGCTCGCGGCCCTGGCCGCGATCATCGCGCCGGCCTATCTGCGCGCGAACAGCATTCTGCACATACCCACGTTTGAAATTGTCTTCTGGTCGTTGGCTTTCCTGGTATTGATTCGCATTGTGCGCGATGACAAACCGCGCCTATGGCTTGTATTTGGGCTGATTGCAGGCCTTGGGCTGTTGAATAAGCCCACAATGCTGTTCCTGGGCGTCGGCGTCGTTGCTGGTCTTGCGCTTACCAAGCACCGCAAGCACTTCCTGAGCCCGTGGCTTTGGGCTGGAGGATTGATCGCCTTCGCCGCGTTCTCACCCAACCTGCTTTGGCAATGGAATAACGACTGGGCCATGTGGCGCTTCGTGAAGCAGTTGAACGCGGAGGACATGAGCGCCGTCTCATTTCCTGTGTTCATGCTGGGGCAAGTGTTGTACTTCCACCCTCTCAACGTGGTGGTTTGGAGCGCTGGCCTTTGGTTTCTGCTCTTTGCTCCCGCAGGCAAACCTTTCCGTGTCGTGGGCGTGGCATGTGTCACGGTGTTCCTGATCCTGGTTATTGCCAAATCGAAGGTCTATTACCTAGGACCGGCCTATACCGCCCTGTTCGCGGCGGGAGGCGTCGCGCCCGGCAACTTCCTGGATGCGCGAAAGGCAAGATGGCCGCGAAGAGCAGTGCTGGGCGCAATGGTACTCGCCGGGTTCTGGCTCGGCCCCGTCGCGTTGCCTGGGCTCCCAATCGAAATTGCCCCAGAATACATGCAGAAGGCGACCGGCGGAATCATCAACGCAATCGCGGCACAGGAGATTATGGGAGACTGGCGGGACCAGTTCGGGTGGGAAGACAAAGTCGAAGTAGTTGCCCGCGTCTATCAGTCGTTGACACCTGAAGAACGACGCGCCTGCATCGTCTTCTGCGGCAACTACGGCCAGGCCAGCGCGATCAACTTCTACGGAAGGAACCATGGCCTGCCTTATGCCATAAGCAATAGCATGACCTATTACTTGTGGGGTCCGGGAGAACGCTCCGGAGAAGTACTTATCGCGATTGGCGCCAAGCGGCAAGGGTTGGAGCAAATCTATGCGGATGTTGTGCAGGCGGACACGTTTGTCAGCGAATCCGTGAGAGATTTCGAGAACAACCTACCCGTGTTCGTATGTCGAAAACCCACAGCGCCGCTAAGAGAAGCTTGGGCGCATATTCCGCCGAAAGGATTCTGAACTCGCTGGAGGACTCGCGGCTAGCTCTGCTATGCTTTTTGAATGATCATTGCCATCCTCTTGATCGCCTTGGCGCAATCCGCCGCCGAGAGCACGGCGCTGGCGCTCGCCGATTTTCGTATTCGTGACCCCTTCATTCTCCCCGTGCCGGAAGAAGGGAAGTACTACGTGTATGGGACGAGCGTCCACCTACCTCCCGCTTCGGGGTTCGACACGTATGTGAGCAGCGACCTAAAGACGTGGAGCGGGCCGGTTCCGGTGTTCAGGCCGGAGCCGGGATTCTGGGCTACGAGCTCCTATTGGGCGCCGGAGGTTTTCGTCTACAAGGGCCGCTACTACATGTTCGCGACGTTCAGCTCGAAGAAACGCAATCGCGGCACGCAGGTCCTCGTAGCGGATAAACCCACCGGACCGTTTCGTGTGCACAGCGACGGACCGGTGACTCCAATGGAGTGGCTGTGCCTGGACGGAACGCTATTCATCGACGACACGCAGCAACCCTGGATGGTGTTTTGCCATGAATGGTTGCAGGTCCGCGACGGCGAGATCTGCGCGATGAAGCTGTCGCCGGAGTTGGACCGCGCCATCGACAAGCCTGTGCTCTTGTTCAAAGCGACGGACGCCAAATGGGTCGTGGAGTCGGGATCCGGCGAGCATAAGGGGTTTGTGACCGATGGCCCGTTTCTACACCGGGCGAAATCGGGCGGTCTCATGATGCTATGGTCGAGCTTTGGAAAGGGCGGATATAAGACCGCCGTTGCCACGTCCGATTCGGGCAACCTCCTCGGACCTTGGAAGCAGGGCAAACGGCCCATCTTCGAGGAGGATGGCGGGCATGCCATGCTGTTCACGTCGTTCGACGGCGCTCTCCTGATGTCGCTGCATGCCCCCAATCGCAAGTCTGGAGAACGGGCACGCCTCTTCCGGGCTGACGAAGCGAAAGGGACGCTCCGGCTATCCTCTTGGCCTGCTCAACAGCAAGCAGGGAAGTAGACTTTCGCAAGCGCCTCTTGGGAAGCGAATGAAGTCGCATTGTTGTCGGCTTTGCGTCAATAGATTCCTTTTGGACGGCGTTCTTGCGGTATAATGAGGGGTGTCTTGGAAGGCGTTCCCGGCGGGCGAATGTTCATCGCCGTGGGTTCCGTTGCGGCAGGGTTCAGAACTGGCATGCTCTTCTCCACGTTGACTCGGTTCACATGGTCCTTTCTCGGGATAGCCCTGCTTTGCTCGCACGCTTGGGCGGAAGGCGAGTCCGCCGCCGCTGGAGCCCCTCCCGCGCGCGTCGTCGCCGAACCCCGCACCGGCCCCTACTTTGAAGTCGATGTTGCCGTGACGGACCGGGGGAGGGACGTTGACGCCCTTTCGGCCGCCGGTTACAACGTCACTAAGGTCGACGGAAACGTCGTCACCCTCTACGCCAACGCGGAAGAGTTGCTTTGGCTGAATGCGGATGGCTATCGCCTGCTCCGCGTCGAACAGCAACCCACCGCGCCGCCCGAACCCGAGACGCCTCAACCAAAGGCCCTCGGCGTCTACCACGGCTACACGAGCCTGACCACGGAGTTGCAGGCTTACGCCGGCGATCACGACACCGTTTGCAGGCTTTATTCGCTTGGGCAATCCGTGCAGGGCCGAGAGTTGTGGGCCGTCCTCATCACCGACAATCCCGACGACGACGAAGAAGAGCCGGAGTTCAAGTATGTGTCGACCATGCACGGCGACGAACCCGTCGGCACGGAGCTTTGCCTGTATCTGATCGACCATCTGCTGACGCAATACGGAAGCGTGCAACGCGTCACGGACTTGGTGAACAACACCGCGATTTGGATTGTGCCGTGCATGAACCCCGATGGGCTGGTGGCTGGCACGCGCTACAACGCCAACAGTCTTGACCTGAACCGCAACTTCCCCTCGCGAACGGAAATCGCCGGAACCGTATACGACCAGGCATCCCTCGACGAAACCGGCCGTCCCGTGGAAATACAGCACGTGATGCGCTGGACCGCGGATAACAGCTTCGTGCTATCGGCGAACCTCCACACGGGCGCGCTGCTCTTCAACTATCTCTACGACGACGACGGAAAGGGTTCCGGGGTCGACGCGCCCACGCCGGACGATTCGCTTATCGAAGCGCTTTCGTTGCGCTACGCGACGCACAACACGCCCATGTACACCAGCTCCTCGCCCTTCTTCACGAATGGGATTGTAAACGGTTCGGTATGGTACGAGGCCACCGGCAGCATGCAAGACTGGAACTACCGGTATGCGGGGTGCATCGAGGCAACCGTCGAATTGTCGACAACCAAGAAACCGTCCGCCAGCCTGCTGCCAACGCTTTGGGCCAACAACCAGGAGTCGATGCTTTCGTATATGGAGGGCGTGCACCGCGGCGTGCGCGGCATCGTAACCTCCTCGGCAACCGGAGCGCCGCTCTACGCAAAAGTGACCGTGTCCAGCAACACCCAACCGGTCTTCACCGATCCCGACGTTGGCGACTACTACCGGCTTCTGCTTCCCGGAACCCATGACCTGACCTACACTGCAGTCGGCTTTCAGAGCAAGACCATCACCGGCGTAACCGTCGTCGACGGCGTTGCCACCCGCGAAGACGTCGAGCTCGATCCCATCGACGCCGACATCAACAACGACGGCGTCGTGGACGCCGCCGACATCCAAGTCGTCATCCTCGCCATCCTCGGCCTGCCCAACGGCGGCTTCGACGCCGACATCGACAACAGCGGCACCGTCACCACCGTCGACCTCCAGCAAGTCATCGCGGTCCTCATCAATCAATAGCGGTTCTGGGCCCGCCGTTCTTGGCGGGCGTCTTCGTCTGTCCATCCGGTCCGTGCGCATCCGTGCTTGTCCGCCTCAGGCGGATTCCCCCGCACGCCGCTACCAAATCGGAAACGTCGCTATCTCCACGGGTCGATAATACCTATCTTTCCCAAAATCCAGCGTATCGAGATAATGCGCCAACACCGCGCAGCGGTCCGCGTCGATGATGTGGTCGTTCCCCTTCTCGAACAGGATCTGATTTCGGAACCCGCCCGAATACGTGTGTCCCGCGTACTCCATCTCGCGATCCGCCAACGCCGGAAACACAATCGTCCGGTCCGCCATCCGCCGCTGCAACAGCTCCGTCATGAACATCTTCGTCG
>JBAZRU010000216.1:0-9873 GCA_041662805.1 Candidatus Hydrogenedentales bacterium
CGCCTGCCGCGCCCTTCACCGCCAGGGCCTCGTAGGCACGCACAACGTCGCTCACATGGAGGAAATCCCTCGCCGCATCCATGTTGCCGACATGTATGGTAGACTCGGCAAGTCCCGCCTCGATATCTGCTATCTGCTTCGCCAGACTCGGCAGCACAAAGGTATCCGGCTGGCGCGGACCCGAATGATTGAACGGACGCGCTCGAACGATTTCGGCACGCTCGCTTCGGTACAGATATTCGCAATACGCGTCGCCCGCCGCCTTGGAAATCGCGTAGGGTTCGCGCGGCGAGATTCGGTGCGATTCCTCAATAGGCAAGGTGTCGGGAATTCCATAGATCGCCGCGCTGCTCACAAAGAGAAAGCGTGCGCCTGGAATGAGTTCGCGCATGGAAGACGCGAGATTCACGGTGCCTTCCACATTCACTCGCATGGTGGCCCCGGGATTGCGCGAGGAGAACGGCACAAACGTCATCGCCGCCAAGTGAAAGACATGCGTGGCGTCGTGCGCCCACTCCATGAGTTCGCGCACCTGAATCGGGTCGGCAATGTTGCAGGGACGCGCATCCGCCGCGCCAGGCGCATCCGGATTTACGGCACGGCGGATAGCCCATCCGGAGGCCTTCAACCAGTCGCACAGGTAGGCTCCGGCGAATCCACTTGCCCCCGTCACAAGCGCAACTTTGCTCATCTACACAGTGTCCTCACGTCGCCGCTCTGCCAACGCTGAAGTGTTTGAATCCCAGCCCTTCAAGCGTCTTTGCCGTATAGAGGTTCCTTCCGTCGAAAATGACGCGCTCTTTCATCAGCGAAGCCATGCGGTCATAGTCGGGACGTCGGAACTCGTTCCACTCGGTTACGACGACCAAGCCGTCCGCGTTCTCCAAGGCTGCATAGTTCTTGGCCGCAATCTCGATACGTTGGCCATAGTGGGCGCGAAGTCCCACCTCGGCAACCGGGTCATACACAACCACCGTGGCCTTGGCCTCCAGAAGCGCATCGATCGCGCGTAGCGCCGGGCCGCTCCGGAGGTCGTCGGTTCGAGGCTTGAAGCTCGCCCCCCAAATAGCGATGCGCTTCTGCCCGATATCGCTGCCGTAATGATTGAGGATTGTCTCGACGAACCGTGCCTGCTGCTCCATATTCACAGTCGTGATTGCGTCAAGCATGTGACTCTCGATGCCTTTAGCTCGGGCCAGACTCGAACAGGCCATAACATCTTTCGGAATACAAGATCCTCCAAATCCCAATCCGGGAAACAGGTAGGAAGCTCCGATACGGCTGTCCGAGCTGAGCCCCTCGCGAACCTCGCTGATGTCCGCGCCATACGCCGCGCAAATTGTTGCCATCTCGTTCATATAGGAGATTCGCGCCGCGAGCATTCCGTTCACCGCGTACTTGACCATCTCGGCGCTTCGAATGCTCATGTTCAAGAGTGGCTTACCTGTTCTCAAGAACGGCGCATACAGTTCTTTCATGATCTCCTGCACGCGCACATCTTCACATCCGATGACGATCCGGTCGGGGCGCATAAAATCGTCGACCGCCGAGCCCTGTCGAAGAAACTCGGGATTCACCACGACGTCAAAAGGGTGTTTCGTAATTGTCGCCAGACGTTCCTTCAACTTCTCGGTCGTGCCCATCGGGCACGTGCTCTTCAACACAATGATGCAGTACCCGCCCATGGCGCGGCCCACTTGCTCCACGGCCTCGAACACGCTCGAGGTGTCCGCGCTGCCATCGGGCAGGCCCGGCGTTCCAATACAGATGAACGCCAGCAGTACGTTTGGGATGGTAGCCTCGATATCGGTCGAAAAGTGGAGTCGCTCCTCTTCCACATTTCGGGCGAGAAGCTCCTCCAGGCCCGGCTCGTAGAACGGCGTCTTTCCACTGTTCAACCCCGCAATCTTGGCGTCATCGACATCGATGCAGGTTACGTTGTGCCCCGTGTCGGCCAAACCTGTCCCTACCACGAGCCCCACATGTCCTGTACCAACCACTGCTATTCGCATACTTGTTGTCGCCTATTTGTATCCAAGTGATTCCAATTGTTCATTATGCTCGGTCTGGTCCGCGTTGACTTCCGGCGCGATGGCGCCGCCCTGGACAAACTGCTGCATATCCGTAACGATACCCGAAAGTGCCTGCTCATAGTCCTTACCTTGACCCGCGATGTTCGCCGCCTCTCCCGGGTCCGCAACCAAATCGTACAACTCAACCGGCTTGTACTTCCGCTTATTCTCCGGATTCGCGAAAATAAGCTTCTCGGTCATGGTCCGTGCTGAACGAAGCAGTATTCCTTCAAAGTCGAGGTGTCCGTACACATACCCGATCTCCGCATCAGCCACCCCGGAGATATCGGGCTTCAAGAGCGACTCACCTTGCATCGCCTCCACCTTCGGCAACCCGGCGACCTCAAGCACCGTGGGCGCAATGTCCAACAAGCGCGACAGGCCCGTCGTCTCAGTACCCGCCAATTGATTGCCCGGCAGCTTGACGATTAGCGGGACAGCGATCTGCTCATCGTACAAACTCAATCCGTGCCACCATCCTTCATGCTCATAGAATTCTTCGCCATGGTCGGCCACAAAAACGATAACCGAATTGTCGTAGGCATTAAGGGCCTTCAGTCCCTCCAGCAGGCGTTGGTAGTGCCCATCGAAGTACTCGATCTCTCCATTGTAGAGTTTCTTGAACAAATCCAAATACTTCTCGGGATCCGGATTCGGCATACGGGCCCGAGCATATCCAACGCCGGGATTCTCATGGTCCATGTACGGATCGTGCGGATCCATATAGTGCAGAAAAAGAAGAAAAGGCAGGTCTTTCGGCCGGTTGTCGCTCTTGAGCCACTCCAATGCCGTGTCCGTCACGACCTCGGCAGGCTGGTAGAAGTCGGTTACCCAGAGCTTCCCGCCGGTCTTCTTCTCGACCAACTTCTGGTACACGCGCCGCACCACTTGGTACAGGGCAAGTTTCTCGACTGATTCCGTCGCACCCAGCAGAAAATGCGGTTTCAGATACGTGTAATCTGCAAAACCCTGGCCATAGTTATAGGCATCGGCGATGTTTGGATTGTTCGCAAAACCCTGCGTGAAGTACCCGGCCTCTTGGAGTACTTCGGGAAATGTCGTCACCTCATCCGGCAGCATCGAATCTTTGTGTATTGCCGAGTGTGTCTCCGGGTAGAGCCCCGAGAATATCGTCGCAAACGACGCCTTGGTCCAAGAAGACTGGGCGAATGTGTTGCGAAACAGAATCGAGTCGCGCCTGAATGCATCGATAGCGGGCGTGCGCGCCACCGCGGCGTCCCCCGAATAGACCTTAAGGTAGTCCGCCCGGAGCGTGTCCACGGCGACCAGGATGATGTTGGGGCCCTGGGCATTGTTTGCTGCCTGCACAGATGCGGCCGCCGGGTGAGCGTGCTGCGATGCGACCGCGATCCCACACGCCACAAGCAACCCGTAGATACCCCCAGCGCACAACGCAATCCTCACACGGCCTCCGCCAATCAGTGCAAACAGCAACAGGGCGACTATTGCGGCGGCAAGCCCAATTCCCAGGGATGCGCCAAGCAATTCTGCGTTCTGTGTCATGGACAGCGAATGCTCGCCCAGCACGTCGCGGAAAACCCTGAACCGGCCGATTACGAGCGTGCCTGCCGTCATCGCTGCTCCCATACTCAGGGCGAGAGTCCAAGCTGGACGGGGAAACTTGTCGCGAACCAAAGCTAGGAATGCCAGGCCGCCCGTTAGCCCGAGTCCAACGCCAACAAACAACAGGCCATAGACAAGTGGACCCCACCAGAGAATTGCCGCCTCTTTCAGTCCTTGAAGGCGATGCGTGAGCCACGCTGCCTCGCCTAACCCGATCAAAGCGCCAGCCAGAAGCCCCGAAGCGAGCCCCGGCACGACGCAATCGAGCAGCTTGGCCCGGTAACTTTGAACAGCGTCCGCGGACAGATTGAAACGCACATACACAGCCCTCACCTCGGACCTCGCCGCAGCCACGCGCGCTTGAATCTCCTCGCGATTCGGCTTCTTGCCCAAGAGATAGACCGCCGTGCCGATGACAAACGGCACGACATCGCCGGCCCACCACCCCAGGTGCGCCATTAACAGGGAGGCAAGTGCGCCGCTCTTGGCGCTGAGAAGCGCCACGTAGATGATCTCGCGGATCCCTTCTCCGCCCACCGACGGCCCGAGCACCGTGCCATATATCATCAGCGGCGTCGCGAACAGGATATCCGTCATCGTCGTGTTGTCCGCCCGAATCGCCGTCATCGTGCAGAAGAAGACGAGACACGTCGCGAAATGCACGCAAATCCCCAACAGCACGGCCAGGATGAGCTGCGCGCGGTTGCCGCTATAAGCCGACACCGCCGCGCCGATTCGGTCGACCTTCGACCGGATTGCGCCCGGCGTGGGCAGCACCGCGACAACCACTTGGATGACGCGCGGGTTCAAGAGGGCCACGAACGAAACGGCAACGAACGTCCCAAGCACGGCGAGGATGGCCAACAGAACCGGCAGCTTCATCTCGAACATGCGGAATCCAAGCGGGAACGTCACGAATACCAGAAACGTGAGCGCGATAAATCCCGTGAGTTTCTCGACGGCAATCACGGTCGTCGATTTGATCACGTCGCCCGTGTAGCGCGACGAGTCGAACAAACGGTAACCATCCAGTCCAAGCGTTCCGGGGAGAAAGATGCCTACGGCGCGGCCGATGAACCAACTGCGCGCCAGATAGATGAAGGGAATGCGCAGTCCTTGCGCCAGCAGCAGAAGCCGCCACCTGAGTATTCCGCACATCATCCCCATAAGGCGCATCGTCGCCGCCAAAGCCAGCCAGAGAATGATGTTATTCGTCTCGACCTGACTCAGTTCGCGCAGCAGATCGGCAGGTTTAACTCCACCAAACTGGTCGGCAGCAAGCCCAAACTTCTCGGGCCAAAACAACAGCACAAAGAGGCCGCCTGTAACCGCAACTTTAACAAGAAAAGACAGTACTCGTTTTGCCATGCTTCTTCCGATGATTCTGTCCCAGATCGATGAACTCGCAACAATTCGAGAGTCTATCACGCAAAGGAATGGGGATAAAGTGCGAGAGCGCTCCAATCGCGTCATCGCTCACTTCGTTCCTTGTGGTCGCTATTGACTCATCCCTCACCCTTGCATACCATGCCGCCTATAGAATCCCCGGAGTACTTCCATGTCGATTCCCATGCTGTTCGTAATCAGCGCCCCGCGCTCCGGCAGTACGATGCTCGAACGAATCCTCGAATCGCATTCGGCGATCAAAGGGGGTCCGGAGCCTCACCTCATCACGCCGCTGGCCCATCTCGGCGTGTGGGATAAGGTGGACAAGGCCCCTTACGACCACATTCTGGCCGCCGAGGCCCAGAAGCTTTTTGTAGATACGCTCCCGCAAAAGGAGCAGGATTATTGGGATGCTTGCCGCGCCTATTGCGATGTCCTCTACGGGCGCTTCCTCGACCATAGCGGGAAGACCATCTGCCTCGACAAAACGCCCGCTTACGCGCTCGTGCTGCCGTTCATGGTGAAAGTCTTCCCGGACGCGAAATACGTCGTCCTGACGCGCCACCCTCTGGCCTTGTTTTCCTCTTACGCCAACTCTTTCTTTGACGGCGACTATGCCCAAGCTTTGAATCACAACCCGATTCTCAAGCGATATGTTCCGGCAATCGCCGCCTTTCTGAGACAGAAAGAAGTCAGCTACATTCATGTCCGCTACGAGGACTTGGTCAAAGAACCCGAAGAGCGGATGCGCGTAGTGTACGAATACATCGGAGTCCCCTTTGAAGCGAATTCTATCGACTACGGCGACTCGGAGCAGTCGACTCGAAAGGGCTTGGGCGATCCCATTGGGGTGCAACAACACTCCCGGCCAACCACGATCTCCCTCCAGAAGTGGGTCGAAGAGCTGTCGAGCGATCCCGAGAAGCTCAGTCTGATGGAACGCGTCATCAGCGAGCTTGATCCGGAAGACCTCGCGACCTGTGGGTATCCCGTAGAAACCTTGTGGAAAGCAATGGAAAGCGTGGGGGAGAGGCGACCCGCGTCGTCCTCCAAAAGGCTCACGCGTTACCGACTCCAACGCATCCTAATCGTCCGTCTCCGCGCTCTGGCCCGTGGCAACTCCGTGTTTCGCTCGTTACTCGCCAAGCTCAGACTAGCCTGCGACGTACTGCTTCGCGAGTAATTACCCTGCGATGCGCGTTACTTCGCGTGGACGAAATTATACTCCGCAAGATCCAGCTTGGGCGCTTGCGCGTCTTTCGGCGAAATGCTCGAAGGCGCTATTGGCCATGAGACGCCAACCGTGGGATCGTCGTGGGCCAGACTCCGCTCCAACTCGGGTGTCCAGAACTCCGTGCACTTGTAGTACACGAGCGTCCTTTCTTCCAACGCGACGAAGCCGTGAGCAAACCCAACGGGGATCCACATCGCAAGACAGTTCTCTCCGCTGAGGGTGCGGCCTACCCATTTCCCAAAGGTTGGCGACCCTCGCCGCAGGTCGACGGCCACGTCGAAAACGGCGCCGCAGAGGACGCGCACCAGCTTGCCTTGCCCCTTCGGCTCCAGTTGATAGTGAAGACCCCGCATGGTCCCTTTGGAGGACAGGCTTACATTGTCTTGCACGAACCGCACGTCGAGTCCCGCTTTCTTCCACTCCCGATCCGAATGTACCTCTGTAAAGAAACCGCGCTCGTCTCGAAAAACAGGGGATTCGACTAACAAGACTCCAGGGATTTCAGTCTTCGTAACGGCAATTGCCATGGCTCTCTCATTGCCTTCTTCCGGCTATGTCAAACACACAGACTGCTTACCAGTGTGTTTTCGTTGGTTCCTCGTTATATCAGTGTACTTTCGCGCTAGTCCATTTCCGCTTATTTGTCGAGAAACGGGGGACTTCCCGCGGCCACGTCGAACTCCGCGCGCTTCATATCCGCGTCCACCATACACCGCACCAATTCCCGGAACGTCACGCGAGGTGTCCAATTCAGCACCTTCCGGGCTTTCGACGCATCGCCGATAAGGAGTTCCACCTCGGAGGGTCGGAAGTAGCGTGGGTCGATTTCGACGTGCTCCTTGTAGTCGAGTCCCAGGTACGAAAAGGTCTCTTCCAGGAATTCGCGTACGGTGAGCGTCTCACCCGTCGCCACGACATAGTCGTCGGGATTGTCCTGCTGCATCATCAGCCACATGGCCTCCACATAGTCCTTTGCATACCCCCAGTCGCGCTTCGCGTCGAGGTTACCCAAGAAGATTTTCCTTTGCAGGCCCAACTTGATGCGAGCGGCTGCCCGCGTGATCTTCCGCGTGACGAACGTCTCGCCTCTGCGCGGAGATTCATGATTGAACAGAATCCCGTTGCTCGCGTGAATGCCGTAGGCCTCCCGGTAGTTCACCGTAACCCAGAAGCCGAATACTTTGGCCGCCGCATAGGGGCTACGCGGATAGAACGGCGTTGTCTCGCTCTGGGGAGTCTCGCGCACCATTCCGTACATCTCGCTGCTCGACGCCTGATAGAACCGCGCCTTGCCTCCCGTGTGGCGAATCGCCTCAAGGATACGCAACGTTCCCATGCCCGTAACGTCCGATGTGTAGATCGGCGTATCAAAACTCACGCGAACATGGCTCTGGGCACCCAGATTGTAGACCTCGTCGGGCTTTACGTCGCCGATAATGCACGACAGCCCCGTCGCATCCGAGAGGTCCCCATAGATGAGATTGAGCCTTGGGTTCGGCTCGTGGGGGTCTTGATAAATATGGTCTATGCGGCCCGTATTGAAGGAACTGGAGCGACGGATCAGTCCGTGCACCTGGTAGCCCTTCTCCAGCAGCAACTCCGCCAGATACGATCCATCTTGGCCGGTTATCCCGGTGATGAGCGCTCTTTTCACTTAATGCAGCTTTCCACTTACGTAGTTGAAATGTGGGCTATTGCCATGCCGTGCCAGCTTGAACCGGCGGATTATCGCAGAACACACACTTCGCACT
Source organism: Candidatus Hydrogenedentales bacterium (assembly GCA_041662805.1). Taxonomy (GTDB): domain Bacteria; phylum Hydrogenedentota; class Hydrogenedentia; order Hydrogenedentales; family SLHB01; genus JAIBAQ01. Next base: position 8,028 of record JBAZRU010000216.1, read on the forward strand.
CAAAATCGACTTCGAGCGGTCTTGAGCGTCCCAAACGTGCTATCCTTCCAGCAACCTGAAGGGAGCTAGGTCCATGTCTCTACTCTCCGGAATCCTCCTGATTTGTTGCGTCTCGCAATCGCCAACGCCTCACGTGCTCTGCGAAGAGGATGTCTATTCCATCGTGAGTCCCAACAATGGATCGGGCCCCCTATGGAGCTATGGCTGCACACCTATTGTCCGCATCGGCGACGACGTGATCGTCAGTCAGATGGAAACAGGGAAGGACGTCCCGCTGCTCTGCAATACGCGCTGGATCTTGCGCCGGCGCACCAAGGACGGATGGCCGGTGATTGCCGAAGCGGAAGGCTACAGGCAACGCGAACCGGCTTCGCTGGGCATCGGCTCCGACGGGACAATCTTCCTAAACGTCAACGATTCCGTGACGCCTCCTGGTACGGAGTACGGCGAATGCAATCCGCATGTTCTAACCTATTCTCTGACGGACCCCGCCATAAACGGCCGGAAATTGGCACCTAAATGGGTCGATACCCCCTACTTCACGGATCACTCCTACCGGGGGTTCAGCGTGGATTCGATCACAAACGAATTCCTAATGCTGAACATCGACGCCAAGACCAGTGTTCAGAATTGGTGCCTGATGAACGCGAAAGGCGAAGCCATCCGCAACGGACAAATCACGTTTCCCATTCGGTCGTGTTATCCCCAAGTTGCCCTCCAAAAAGGCCGTGCGCACGTCTTGGCCATCGGGGATATCGTCGAACCCGTCGAGGAATGGCGTGCGTACAAGTTCGAGCAGACCGGACAGAAATGGGACTATGTGTTTCGCATCTTGCACTACACCTACACACCCGACATCGCGAAACAGGGCTTTGTCCCGCCCATCGAAATCGCGAATGTAGACAAGACGGCAGGGGCCATATCGAATCAAGATCTCTGGATAGCCCCCGACGGCGCTGCGTATATCCTGTACACCGAGCGCGAAGTGCAGTCCGCCCTAATGCGCGACAAGTATTTCCCCGGCAAGTCCATCATCAGTTCGCTCAACTTGGCGATTGTGAAGGATGGAAAGATTGCGTCGAAAAAACCGCTGGTCCCCGGCACTCCGGAGCGCGAGGTAGGATGCGCCCGGTTCCATGAATCGCCCGATGGCGTCCTGTACGCCGTGCTCTACGTCTCCGGCAGCGATCCCGGCAATAAGCTCTTGCAGATCAGCCCGAGCGATGATACCGCGACGCTCGTCTCGATCCCGCTGAAGACCCCGTTCGGTTCGTTCACGCTCGCCTCCTCACGGGCCGGCTGCAAACCGTCAAATATCATCGATGTTCTCGGCCACAGCAAAGGCGGAGACACCATGTCTTACGCGCAAGTCGCCATCAAATAGATCAAGCATCTGTCCTTGTACGGTCTCGGGTAGGGCCGCTTCGGACGCTCTTAGGTAGGGCGGTTTCGCCGAAAACCGCCTCTTCGCATTTCGCCGCGGACTGCGGTAGCCCGCGGACGTTTCGGCAAAGCGTCCCTACCTGCATCCGTGGAAGCAAACCCCGCCCCACTTCGAGATCGACACGCGCCGGTCCTCTTCGATACACTTTCGTTACGTGTTGCCCAACGTGGGGCTTGGAAATGCGGACGGGGAGTAGATCGTCTTGTCCATGCGTCAGTTCGAGACCATGAAATCAAAGCCCGCACGCTTTGTCGTCGGGCTCATGTCGGGTTCATCGTGCGACGGAGTGGACGCCGCCTTGGTGCGCATCAAGGGCTCCGGATCGAAACTCCGTCTCAAGCTCATCGCTTTTTCGACTGTCCCCTACACCGCCGCAATTCGGGAACGCCTGCTTTCTCCCAA
>JBAZRU010000217.1:0-9820 GCA_041662805.1 Candidatus Hydrogenedentales bacterium
GGCCCCGGACACTGCATGCCCGTCACGTCCAACTCCACCTTCTTGCCCGTCGGCTCCGCCTTCGCCGCCGTCGCCTTCGCGATGGGCGCAACCGCCGCGGGCATCGCGGGCTTCCGGTTGTACCACGACCACGTGCGGAAACCACCGTTCAGGTTACGCACACGGAATCCATGCTGCTTCAACAGACGATACGCAATGTAGCCCCGCAGCCCCACCGCGCAATACACGCCAATCTCCTTATCGCGCGGCAATTCGTTCAGACGCGCCCGCAGCTTATCCACGGAAATCAACAGCGAACTGGGGATCGACCCCGCCTCGGCCTCCGCCGCCTCGCGTACGTCCAGCCACACGATGTCCTTCGGCGCATCGTCCGCCTCAACCAACTCGACATCCCCGCTCAACACGTTCGCCGCCACGAAGCCCACCATGTTGACGCCATGCTTCGCACCGCCCCATTGCGGCGAATACGCCAACTCCGCGTGCTCCAAATCTTCCACGTTCATCCCGCTGCGCTGCGCCATCGCCAACGCATTGATCATCACGTCCACGCCTTCCGTGCCGACCACCTGCGCGCCCAGGATCTTGCCGTCCTCCGCGAACAACAGCTTCGTGCTCACGGGCTGCGCGCCGGGGTAGTACTTCGCGTGCTGCATCGGATGCACGTACACCCGGCGATACGCCGCTTTACGCGCCTTGAGTTGCTGCTCCGTCTGGCCCGTCTGCGCCGCCACGAGATTGAACACCTTCACAATCCCCGTGCCCTGCGACCCGCGATACGAGGTGGCGCGCCCGCAGATCGCATCCGCCGCAATGCGCCCTTGCCGGTTCGCCGGACCCGCCAACGCAATCGCCGTCGGCTGTCCATCCACCCAATCCGTCACCTCGACCACGTCGCCCACGGCATAGATGTTCGGGTCGCTGGTCCGCTGCTGCGCGTCCGCGCGAATATACCCGCGCTCGTTCACTGCCAGCCCTGCGTCCTTCGCCAAGTGCGATGTCGGCCGCACGCCGACGCATAGGCACACGAAATCGCTGTCGACCCGCTTGCCGCTCTTCAGAACAACCTGGCCGTCCTCGATGGCCTGCGCGGTCTCCTCCAGATACACCTTCACGCCATGTAGCATCAGTTCCTGCAATAACGGCTGCGTCATCTCCGGATCCATGCGCGGCATCACGTGATCCAGCATCTCCACCAGCGACACCTCCAGCCCCCGGTGGCGAAGGTTCTCCACCAGTTCCAGTCCGATGAACCCCGCGCCGATTACGCACGCGTGCTTTGCACCGCTCACCGCCGTCGCAATGCGATCCATATCGCTGAGATCGTTCAACACAAACGCCTTCGGCCCGTCCGCGCCCGGAATCGGCGGACGCACCGGCGCAGCACCCGGCGACAATACCAGCACGTCGTACGGCGTGCTGAGCACCGCGCCCGTGTCGAGATTCTTAACGTCGACGGCCTTTGCCTCGCGGTCGATCCGCACGACTTCGTGTCGCACGCGAATGTCGAGCCCATACCGGCCCTGAAGGCTCGGCAGACCCTGCACCAGCATAGCGCCCCGGTCCGCAATCGTCCCGCCGATGTAATACGGCATCCCGCAATTGGCAAACGACACATCGTTGCCCTTTTCGAATACCGTCACTTCTATGTGATCGTCCAACCGCTTCAAGCGAGCCGCGCAACTCATACCCCCGGCCACGCCACCTACAACTACTACTCGCTTCGTCATTGCTCGTCTATCCCCTCTATTGCCTACAACGGAAGAGCCCGTGTTGGTCCGTGTTAGTCCGTATCAGTCCGTGTTAGTCCGTGTCAGTCCTGCTGCAACTAGCTACTCAAACGTCCAAACAAATCCAGCAAACGCCGCGTCAATTCCTCGCGTTCCATCCGCCCATCCATTGCGTCTGTCACGCATTCCTGCAAGTGATGCTCCAACACGACGAGCCCCAACGAACGAAGCGCTCCATTTACCGCCGCCACTTGCTTCACCACGTCATAGCAACTCCGCTCCTGCTCAACCATCCCTCGAATTCCGCGCACCTGCCCCTCAATCCGGTTAAGGCGATCCAATATCCGCTTCCGCGACTCGTCCATGATTCTTCCCTTTTCAGCACATATACTCATACCTGGTATATGTATACCACCCGCCGCCCCTCCTCGTCAAGTCTCCCCGTCGCACCAATTCATCCCCTCTTCGCCCCGGTCTCCGTGCCAGTCCGTGTCTCCCCCCAACGGAACCATTCCCCACTCCTAGGGTTTCACTCAACGTAACCCACGTTCACCCAGGCAGTCAGGAGACACACCATGCGACAATCCACAACGTTGGCGTTGAGCATCATCGCGGCCCTCGCCCTTGTGATTCCGGTCCACGCCGAAGACGCGGCCAAGAAACAGAGAAAGGCCGGCGCCAAACCCTCTCTCTTCCAACGCGCCGACGCCAACAGCGACGGCAAACTCACGTTTGAGGAAGTCAGCGCAGCCGCACCAAAGTTCACCAAAGAACGCTTCGATAAGGTCGACAAGAATTCCGACGGCGTATTGACTCAGGAAGAAATGGCGGCAATTCGCCAGCAAGTGGAAGGTGCCGCGGGATCGCGGTTGATGGCGGCCGACGCCAATCAGGATGGGAAGGTCACCCTCGAAGAGATCACCGCCAAAGCTCCCAACTTTCCCGCCGAGCGCTTCAACAAACTCGATGCAAACAAGGACGGCGCATTGACCCAAGACGAGCTATCCAAAGGCGCACCAACTGCGAAGACCCAACCCGCTTCTGCGACCGTTGACCCGGCTCCTGCCCCCGGCGACGGCGAAAAGTTCAAGCAGGCCGACGTCGACAAGAATGGGGAAGTCACCTTCGACGAGGCCAAAGCGGTGGTGCCGGAACTCACGCAGGAGAAGTTCACCGCCATGGACAAAAACGCCGACGGCGTCATCACGCCCGACGAGGCCCCGAATACCAGCCGCGCACCGGCCAAAGGCCAGGAACCGGTCATGCAGTTGGCCAAACGGGCGGATGTCGATCAAGACGGGAAAGTGACCTTCGAAGAGATGAGCAAGGTTGCTCCCAACATGACGCAAGAACGCTTCAACCAAATCGACACGAACAAAGACGGCGTGCTGACGATGGAAGACCGCGCGAAAGGCGGCAAGGAAGGCAAAGGTGGCGACCCGGCCGCCCGCGCCAATGCCGTCAAGAAACTGCAATCGGCGGATGCCAACGGCGACGGCAAAGTCACCTTCGAAGAAGCGCTAGCCGCCAAACCCGGCTACCCAAAAGAAGCCTTCGACAAATTCGACACGAATAAGGACGGAGTCATTTCAGCGGAAGACCTGCCCTCGGCAAAGTAGCCCAAGCTCCGCACAATTCTTGGCATCGGCTGGGACCATCGGTCCCAGCCTGGTTTTTCTGCCTCTGCGGTCGTTGCAGTCCTTGCTGCCCATGGCGCCCGCGCCCCGTTCTTACTACTTCCCGGCCTTCGGCTCCTTCTTTCGCCGAAGCAAACGCATGAAGCCGTTCAGCTCCTCCACTCCAAAGAATTTGCTCAACACCAAATACGATACAACCGCCACCGCAAGCGGCACGCCCACCACCAGAGTGCGCGCGAGCAGTATCTCCAGCAACGACGCGGCGCCGTTGCCGGACGCGAAATAATTGTCCTTCACGACAAACTGCAACTTCAGGTACACGCCATACGAAAGCGCTGCCATTGCCGCCGTCGCAAGGCTCATTCGAATTAATCCGCTGATGAACTTGGCGTCCCAAAGCCGTGTGTACCGCTGGCAAAGCAGGATGTACAACACGCCGAAATTGGCGAAATAAGAAATGGTCGTTGCCGATGCCAGCCCCTTGTACCCGAACGGTTTCACAAACAAGAAGCAGAGGGCAATGCACAGGATCATGCTACCCGACGAGATCAGCACGGGCGTCTTTGTGTCCTTGACCGCATAGAACCCCGCCACCGCCACCTTCACCCCCGAAAACGCCAGCAGCCCTACCGAATAGATGATGAGCGCTACGGTCGTGCGTTCCGTGCTCTCCGCCGAAAACTTCCCGTACTGAAAAAGCATACGCACGATCGGCTCGCCCAACACCATCAACCCTATCATGGACGGCGCGATCAAAAAGAACGTCTGTCGAAACCCGTGCATCAGCAGCGCGCGGATCTGGTCGGGCCGTTTCTGCGCCGCCGCGCGCGACACCGCCGGCAGCACCGCCGCCGCCGTCGCGAACCCAAATACGGACAACGGAAGTTGAACCAATCGGTTCGCCGTGTACAATGCCGTCACGTTGCCCGGATCGTTCTTATACGCGAACAACATATCGACCAGCTTGTTCACCTCGCCCGCGGCTTGGCCTATCGCGACCGGCGCCATCAACCCGAGGATCGTGAAGATCTCCGCGCGATTCAGCTTGAAGCTCGGCCACCACACCCCCGTATGCTTCCCCATGGAATAGTGCTGCACAACTACCTGGGCTATCCCCCCGACCCAAACGCCCAACACCAGCGCGTACCCTTCGCTCATCGTTCCGCGCGCCGCCAAGAAACACGATCCAATCAACGCAACATTCAGCAGCGCAGGCGCCCACGACGACGTCGAATAACGGCGTACCGTAAACAAGACCCCCATGGAATACACCGCGAGACCAATAAAGAAAATGTACGGGAACGTCCACCGCCCCATCGAAACCAGTTGCTTCACTTCCTCCGGCGAATACGGCTTCTTGCCGCCCGCGACCGTGTCGAGAAAGTTGACTTGCGCCAGCATCCACGGCACGAAAATCACGCCCAGCACCGTCACCAACGCAAGGACAAGAATCATTCCCCCGAACACCGCCGCCACGACCGCCTGGAATTCTTCCTTCGACTTGCGTTCGTGGACCTCCGACAACACGGGAATGATCGCCGCGTTCGACGCCCCTTCCCCAACGATGTCGCGCAACGTGTTCGGCAGCCGGAATGCCACCAGAAACGCCTCGCGCGGGCCCACGGGAATGAAGGCATTGACCATCGAATCGCGCACAAGCCCCAACACCCGGCTGATCATCGTGCCACCCGCAAATATCGCGGCAAACCGGGAGAGCTGCCCCTCGCTGTGCGCCATCGCTACGTTTCCACCCTGCGCCGTGTGCGCACCAAAGCAACTACCATCATCGCGACTGCCACCGCGAGCGCTCCATTCGGGATCATGAGCACGCTGAAAGGCACAGGCCGCGCCGCGGCCTTCGCCACGGGCAGCACGCCCCCGAGCCGCTCCATCCGTGAATCCGACGGAACCAAGTTCTCGAAATGAAACGCGTTGCCGTGCCCGTCGAAATAGATGTTCACCAGCTCAAACCGGCCGTACGGATCGAATACGCCCGTGATCCCGGAATTCGCGTCATGCACCAACGGCAATCGTGTCTCGATCGCGCGCATACGCGCCACTTCCAGTTCTTGATTCAACCCGCTGCTCGCGCCGAACCACGCCAAGTTCGTGATCACCACGAGCACATCCGCGCCCTCGGTTCGAAGCTGCGACGCCATCGCCGGAAACAGCACCTCGAAACAGATCAGCGGCCCCAACGCGCGATCGCCCACAACAATCTTCCGCGCAGTCGTACCCGCCTCCACTTCGCCGATGGCCGGCACCACCTTCTGGATAAACGGCAGATACTTACCCAGCGGCACATACTCGCCAAAGGGGGCAAGATGTATCTTGTCGTAGGTCTGAGCAACCTTCCCCTCCGGCGAAACTAGATGACTCGAGTTCAAATCCCCATTCGTTTCCGGATTCGACCGCATCGCACCCGTATACAGCGGCACGCCCGTCTCGCGCGTCAACGCCGTAATCTCTTCCCATATCCCCGGCGTCTCCACGTCTGCCATCACCAGACTCTCGGGCCACACAAACAAGTCCACGCGGCCTTGCTCCGCCAACATCCGCGATTTCCCGGCCACGTTGCGTACCATCTCCTCCGTGTACTCCGGGTCCCACTTCATCTCCAACGGAAAATCCGATTGAATGACACCGACTGAGAAAGGTTGTTCCCCGTAGTCCGCCGGAGCAAGAAGCATCGCGCCAATTCCATGGGCAATCGCCGCCACGCCCACCGCGCACGCAATACGCAACGCGCGGCGTTTCGCTTCCGCAATCGCTTGCGACAACAACGCACCCGTAAAGACCAGCACGCCGGATAGCAATGGCACGCCCCCGATTGCCGCCAACTGCGCGAACGCCAAATCGGGCCCTTGCGAGTACCCCAACGCGCCCCAGCCGAACCCGGTAAACAGGAACGATTGCGCGTGCTCCATCCCCACCCACAGCACCGCCAGAACCAGCGCGGACGGTAGCATCGGCAACCGCGCGCGAACCATCGCCCACGCCCAACCAGTTATGCCCCAATACAACCCCATGATTCCGCTGAGAGCCACGTACCCCCACACGGCCCAGCCGCCCGCCCAATACACATTGGACAACAGCCAATGCAGAAGGACGAGGTAGAAGATCGAGCCGGCAAGGAAGAATCGCGTGAAGGTCGCGCGAGCACCGCTGCTCCATGCAGATACGAGCAATGGAATCAGGCCCACCCACGCCAACGGAAAGAAATGCGGCGCGGGAAACGCCAAGCCCAAGGCGGCGCCCGTCGCAAGATATGCAGGAATGAATCGAGGGTTGAACTTCATGGGAGCCGGATCATGCGGAAGCCAGCACCGCAAATGCAACCCCCGGCGCTTCGCGAAATGGAAACAACCGCAGGTTCGCCCTTCTCGATTGCGACTGCAAGGAAAAGCCTACAGCTCCTCCTCCATCAAATCGATCTCCTGCTGGATCCGTTCCCGATTCGTCCACTCAACCTCCTTCCAGAAATTGAGCGCGCTCGCCATCGGCTGTTTGTCTTCGCGCAGATTCACGATCGTCGGCGAAATGAAGATCAACAATTGGCTGTTGTACGCCTCGTTCGATCGCCCTCGGAATGGTATCCCGATCACGGGCAGCACGCCGATTACCGGCACGCGCCGTTCGGCCTTCCGCACCACGCGGCTCGACAATCCGCCAATCACCAACGTTTGCGTGTTCGGCACCAGCACCGACCCGTTCTGCGAACGCGTCGAGAATACTGGCACCTGCAATCCTTGTATCGGCGTTGCCTTCAACCGGTCGACCACTTCCAACTGGACGATGTCGATCTGAATGAGTTCCGGCGAGAGTATCGTGGGCTTAATGTCGATGTTCACACCGATCTGGCGCCAATCGATATTCAATATGGGCACATTCGTCACCGGTGTCAGTGAAACACCCTGGAACGGGATCTCTTCACCCGCCTTGATCATCGCATTCTGGGCATTGTTTACCAACAACTCGGGTTTGCTGATCAAGTCGGAATCCGTCGTCTTCTCGATCGCGCGGAAGATGCCCTCAAGCGTTCCCCGGTCCGAATCGATGATGTTAAACGACAGGCCTGCTCCACGCCGCGTGTTGATATTATATTCGCCCGGACGCGAGGAGTCCGCCGACAAGGCATTCCCCGTCGTCCAATTTGTCCTCGATTCCGGCGCAAGCCGTACGTTGTCCGAATACGGATTCCCATCCGGCGCGGGCATGGTTGCATCAAACGTATTCGCCGATGGCGTGAATGTCTGAGTGCGTACACGCTCCACGGAACCGCTCTGCTCCACTCCCCGCACGTAGCGTGTCCAATTCAGGTTTGCGCCAATATCCCGCGCGCCATTCTCATCCGTCTGGCTGATCCACACCTGGATCTGAACCTGCGGTATCTGTATCACAGGCGGTGGCGGAGGAGGTGGCGGCGGAGGTGGAGGCGGTGGCGGGGCTGCCGCAGCCGCATCCGGTGCGGGAGCTGGTGCTGGTGCCGGTGCTGCCTCGGGTGCCGGTGCCGGGGCGGGAGCCGGTGCTGCCTCGGGTGCCGGTGCCGGGGCGGGAGCCGGTGCTGCCTCAGGCGCCGGTGCTGGCGCTGGAGCCGGTGCCGGCGCAGCTTCGGGTGCTGGCGCTGGAGCCGGTGCTGGCGCTGGAGCCGGTGCCGGCGCAGCTTCGGGTGCTGGCGCTGGAGCCGGTGCTGGCGCAGCTTCAGGTGCCGGTGCTGGAGCCGGAGCCGGTGCTGCCTCGGGCGCTGGGGCTGGTGCCGGAGCCGGAGCGGGTGCAGCCTCGGGTGCTGGGGCTGGGGCGGGCGCGGGCGCCGGTGCTGGCGCTGGGGCGGCCTCTTGCGCTACAGCAATCACGCCAGAAAGAACCAGCAGGACCGCAATGACGATTTGGTAGACCGCGTGTTTCACTTCGGCGGCCCTCCCAACTGCGATTCGAGGCTACCCTCTTCTTGCTTCTCTCCGCTCACACCTTCGGCAATTCCCTCCGGTATGCTCGTAATCCCTCCGATCACTCCGCCTATGACATCCGTGGGTTTCAGCCTTTCTTTTCCTTCCTTGTCCTTGAGCTCTTCCGCTTGTTCCTCTTCGCGAGCGTCCATGCCTTGCTCGTCGGCCACGGTATACGCTGGCCGCCAAGTCTCGGCCTTGATGAAGAACACCAACTCGCGGCGCTGCTCCTCCGACTCACGATTACCGAAGGTGGAGGTCGCCGGCGCTCCGCCTATTTCTCCAGGTATGAACCTGCTGGCCAATCCCGTCGCGAATTCCTCGACTTTCGACAAGCCAGGCATCGTATCCAAATTCTTGATCTTGCGGTTGCGGAACAACCCGCCCAAAATCAATACCTGCCCGTGGCGCACCCAAACGCTGGTATCGATACTGCGCTGCACGAAGGTCGGAGCCGCGATACGGCTAGCCCCCACAATCCGGTTGTCCAACGCCACGATAATGTCTTCACCCAATTCCTTCACTTCGGCAATCAGGTCCAGATTGATGTACGTGTCCTGCGTCGTGTTCCAGTTCAGATCGTCGTCAATCACGTCCGGAACGTGTACCGTTAATGTAACGCCGGTCGGACGAAACTTCGTCGCCGTCACCACCGTCGTGCCCACAACCGTCGGTGATTCGTACGGGTTCTCTTCGATGGTCTTAATGATCGTCGGCGTTACTGAACGCACCATGACCATCGCCTTAGGCCTCGACAGGATAAACGCCCTGTTCTCGTTCACGAGCGCCTGCAACAGGACTTCCAGGTCCCCTTCGCCCATGCGAAGCCGATCCAGGAATACCGTGATCGCGCCCTCCGAATCCAATGGGAAGGTCAGGTCAGCGGTCGTGATCGCACCATTTCCACTCGACACCCGCCCATACGGTCGCGGCTCGTTGCGCCGCGCGAAAAACACGCTCACCCCCGTCTCGACACCTTTTGTGGCCTGAAATTCCACAATCTTCACGGAGACGCTCACCTGCTGCGGCGACCCCGTTTGAATCGGCGTCGGAGGAATTACCGGCACCAAGGCCGGCGGTGGCGCTTCCCCCGCCCACGCGCCGCACGTCGCGAGCAGCGCAAGCGCTAGTAACTTCTGTAACTTCACTGTACCCCTCTCATCGTTCGAACGAACCCACCGCTTCGTACCGATAGATGTTCTCGATATCGTCGAAGTTGCTGAACCGCACGCTGAACGCGCGGCTCTCCCCGGGGTTCAATCTCCCGATATTTGCCGTGGTCGTGTCATACACGACATTGCCGAAGCCGTACAGCGTTACCATCACTTGGACGCCGTACAACACACTGTCGCTTCGGTTCACGGCTTGGCCAGTCACGCTATAGTACAAAGGTTGCCGCGTGAACAAATCCTCTCCGCTTCGGAACGATGACATATTCACAATCACCAACGGCTGTTTCTCAACCTCGCGCCGCTGGACTTCCATGGGCGTCAGGATCAAATACTGTCCC
>JBAZRU010000218.1:0-9778 GCA_041662805.1 Candidatus Hydrogenedentales bacterium
GTAGACGGTCAATCAACCAACCTTCTCCTACGCCCTTGAGGCACACCAAGTCTAAAGCCCCTTCGTGCCTGTTGTTAGGACTAAGCTTCAATCGGCTTGGTTTCACTTACCGCTTGTGGTGCACGACCAGAAGATCCTCCAGAGGAGCTGTGAAACCTGCGGAACCGCGGGCGGGTCGAATTGTATGTAAGGCCGAAAGGAGCCGGAGTCGACCGACTCAAGGGCTTTTAGAAGGCCTTGCGCGTGGTATACTAGAAGCAGATGTTGGTGTCTCCTCCACTCAGTTGAACCGTTGCTCTTTCGGCGGGGCGTTTCAAGAAGGGCCAATTCCAGCGTAAAAGAAAACCTCCTTTTCTTGTACTCTCTGCGAGGCGCCCCGCCGAACCCTTTCCCTCACGGTTCACATCGACTATCCCATTCCCCGTTCGGGTCCACGGAATTCTACACAGAAGGCAGGGCTTCCCTGAAAGTAGGGCGGTTTCGCCGAAAGCGCCTCTTCGCCTTTCCCCCAACCTGCGTTCTCCCGCGGAGGTTTCGGCGAAACGTCCCTACCAGTACTTCCCTCTCAAGAATGATTCGCTGAAACGTCATAGACCGTATGCCTCTTGATTACAGCCGCACGCGCGAGGAGCCGGCTGGATTGTGACCGGAATGCATAATTCAGCCCCCCTCCGCGGTCGTGCTACTTGCGAGATCCAGGAGACGGAAGATCGCCGCCGCAGCGAAGACGAAAGAGGAATTCGGCCAGGGTCTCGAGGGTCAGAGGGGAAGGGGAAGCATTTCCCCGAAGCGCGGCCGGAGGAGCGGGATGCCGGCTAGGTTGACCAGTCTCGGCGGGCTCAATCGCGCTTGCGACAGGTTTCTCGCTTGTGACAGCCGGATTTAGTATCATAATGTCCGTAATGCCTCACGATACTCTTCGCTTCGCGTTCAATTGTGGCTTAGGTGTATTGGCGGAGAATGTGCGCCGCGTTAGAGTTCAGTTGCGCGCGCCTAGCGTCAGCGGCCAAATGAGTGGGGTGTCGCTAGTAGGGAAACGGTTGCGGCGATAGGGTGCTTTCGCCCTGCGTTTTGGGTAGCCGGGCAACAAGCCAGGTAGGTTTCGACAATGCAAATTGGATACACAATCTAAGCATGGGGGAAAGGTAGTCTCATGTTTCGAGCTTTTTTGCCAAGAGAAGTTTGCTTTTTCGACTATTTTGAGAAACACGCGTCGCTCACCGTAAAGGCCTGCGAGGCATTTCTGGAACTTACGGAAGGCCGGACGGATGGGTTGGACCGGCAAGCCGCAAAAATCAAGGAAATCGAGCATCAAGCGGACGATATTACCCATCGATGCATCGACGATCTGAACAAGACGTTCGTGACTCCGATTGACCGCGTGGATATTCACGCCTTGATTAAGCGCATGGATGACGTGGTGGATTCGGTCGATGCGACCGCATCGCGGATGGCCCTCTATGAGTTGGTCGAGATCCGCGACGAAGTGCGGAAATCCGCGGAAGTCCTGTTGAAGGCGGTACAGTCCATGGAAGCAGCGGTTCGCGGCCTGCGCACGATCAAAGACACGAAGACGATTAAGGACGAGCTCATCTCGATTTACCATTTGGAGAACGAGGGGGATTTGATTCTCAGGGAAGCTTTGACGAGGCTTTTCCGAGAAGAGACGAACGCCATCCTCGTGATCAAATGGAAAGAAATTTTCGAGCGTCTGGAAAAGGCAACGGATCGCTGCGAAGAAATCGCCCATATCATTGAGCGAATCGTAATCGAGGTGTCTTGATCCTATGGACCCGCTTTATCTCGTCATCCTTACGGTAATCGTCGCGCTTGCATTCGATGTAATCAACGGGTTTCACGACTCCGCGAATTCCATTGCCACGGTGGTATCCACCCGCGTCCTCAGCCCGCGCGCTGCCGTAATCTGGGCCGCATTCTTCAATTTTGTCGCTATGTTCGTCTTTGCCCCGCGCGTGGCCGATACCGTCTCAAAGATCGTCCACATCGACGCCGGAGACCCCGCGTACATGTACGTGGTGTTGACCGGGTTGCTGGGAGCCATCGTGTGGGACCTCATGACCTGGTGGTGGGGCCTGCCGACGAGTTCCTCCCACGCTCTCATCGGCGGACTGGTGGGCGCGGGCATCGCTCATAAAGGGCTCGCCGTGATCCAGTGGGACAAGGTTTGGGCCACTGTCGAGTACATCCCGCTTGCCCCTCTCTTTGGCATGGTGATGGGCTTCGGCGCGATGGTAACCGTCTACTGGGTGTTCCGGCGTTGGCGTCCAACTTCGGTGGACAACTTCTTCCGGCGCGGACAACTCGTTTCCGCTGCGCTGTATTCACTCGGCCACGGCGGAAATGACGCTCAGAAGACCATGGGAGTCATCGTGGCGTTGCTGGTGGCGGCAGGATACTTCACCCCCGACGTTCAGCTTTCGCTCACGGACTGGCGGACTTCGTGGATCATCCTCTCGTGCCAAATCGCCATGTCGTTGGGCACGGCGTTCGGGGGCTGGCGTATCGTCAAGACAATGGGGATGAGGATCACAAAGCTCAAACCGGTCGGTGGATTCTGCGCCGAGACGGCAGGTGCAATGACCTTGTTCATCGCGACCCACCTGGGCATTCCCGTTTCGACCACGCATACCATCACCGGCGCGATCGTTGGTGTCGGCTCAACCACCAAGTTCTCGACGATACGATGGGGAATCGCTCGTAGGATCATCTGGGCTTGGGTCTTCACAATTCCATTCTCCGCGCTTGTGGCGGCCCTCTGCTTCTACGTCCTCAAGGTGTTTTCATCCTCCTTCTGATTCGTCTTGCTGAACGAAAGAGGGAGTGCCGAAGGTGCGGTGTTCGCCGGGAAACTAACCGCTTTCTAACAAACGCATGTTAGCGTGTGGGCTTCTCCGCAGTGTCGGTAATCTGGAGAACGCGCATGGCACGAGAAAACATCCTTGTCGTTGATGACGAGGAAGACATCCTCGAACTGGTGGGCTACAACCTCACCAAGGCCGGCTTCCGCGTCTCGTGCGTGGCCTCGGGAGGCGAAGCGCTGAAGGCGGCTCGGACCTTGGCGCCAGACTTGGTCGTGCTCGATCTGATGCTGCCCGGATTGGACGGCCTGGAAGTCTGTACCCTCTTGAAGAACGACCCAAAAACCAAGGATGCGGCTATTGTCATGCTTACGGCGCGCGGCGAGGAAGCCGATGTCGTGCGTGGACTCGAGTTAGGCGCGGACGACTATGTTACGAAACCGTTCAGTCCACGTATACTGTTGGCGCGAGTCCAGGCTGTATTGCGCCGGCGAGAAGCCGAGGCAGTAGAGCAAAGCGCGACGATTCGAGTGCATGGACTGGTCATCCATCCGGGACGTCATGAAGTCCTCCTCAACGGAGAACCGCTGGACCTCACCTACACGGAGTTTCGCGTGCTTCAATTGCTCGCACGCAGACCGGGGTGGGTATTCACGCGCTCGCAGATTGTGGATTCGGTGCGCGGTGCCGGCTATGCAGTTACAGACCGCGCGGTCGACGTGCAAATCGTTGGGCTTCGCAAGAAGCTCGGAGCCGCGGGCGCGTGCATCGAGACCGTCCGAGGCGTGGGATATCGCTTGAAGGAGTAGTGTGTTGGCCAGACGTTCCCTCACGTGGCAACTGTTTCCGCTGTTGATCCTAGTAACGATAGTTACTCTCCTTGCCTCCGCTCTGTACTTCACGCACACCCTGCACGATTTCTACCTGAACGAGACGCAAAAAAGCCTTGAGAGCCGCGCAAATCTCGTAAGGTCACTTGAAGGGGAGCGCTTCTTTACAGACCCTCCAGCGGAACTTGATGCACTCTGCAAGGAGCTGAGAAAAGCCTCGGGGGCACGCGTAACACTCATCAGACGCGACGGATCGGTTATCGCGGATTCCGAGGGGATTCCGTCTGAGATGACGAGTCACGCTTCGCGTCCGGAGATTCAAGAAGCCTTTTCGGGCAAAGTCGGGCGTTCCGAGCGCTTCAGCAACACGGTGGGCAAAACGATGTGTTACGTCGCCGTGCCGGTGTTTCGCGACGGCGTCGTGGCTGGCGCGGTTCGTGTTTCAGTTCCCTTGGAAGCGGTCGAGGTAACCCTCCGCGAAGTCTACTGGCATCTGGCTCTCGCGTGCGTCCTGATCACGCTGCTTGCTTCCGCATTGGGTCTTGTCGTTTCCCGCCGGATTACACGGCCCTTGGAAACCATGCGGCAGAGTGCACAACGCTTCGCCCAAGGGGACCTCTCGGCGAGGTTGCGCGCACCGAACACGGAGGAATTGGCGCAATTGGCGGAGGCCATGAACCACATGGCGCTGCAATTGCAGGAGCGCATCGAGACCGTCGAGCGCCAGCGCAACGAGCGTGAAGCCGTCCTTTCCAGCATGGTGGAAGGCGTCGTCGCTTTCGAAACGGGCGATCGAATCCTGAGCATCAATACGGCGGCCGCGGACATCTTCCACGTCGATCCCGCAAAGGCAGTGGGGCGTATGTTGCAGGAAGTGATACGCAACACCGAAGTCCTTCGGATCGCGGAATCGGTACACGAGGCCAACATGCCAATCGCTCGCGACATCTCGCTGACCTACCATATGGAACGGTTCCTTCACGTTCATGCAACCCCCTTGTCCAATCCCCGGGGAGAGAACATCGGCGGCCTTATTGTCTTCCACGACATTACGGAGTTGCGCCGACTGGAGAATGCGCGCCGCGATTTCGTCAGCAACGTCTCGCACGAACTGAAGACGCCGATTACGTCGATAAAAGGATACGCCGAAACGTTGCTGGATGGGGCAATCGACGACCGCGACGATGCGGTGCGGTTTCTGGGCATCATCGTCAAACAAGCCGACCGCCTGTCCAGCTTAATCGAAGACCTTCTTAATTTGTCCCGGCTTGACCAGGATGCCGACAAGAGCGAAATAGCAAAAGAATGGACTCAGGCACGGCAAGTCGTGCAGGCCGCCATGCAAATGTGCGAGAGCAACGCCTCGGCAAAGCGCATCGGGATGCGGCTCGAAAGCGACGAGGACACGACTGTGTGGGCAAGTCCCGAGCTCCTCCAGCTTGCCGTCGGGAATCTCCTTGATAATGCCATCAAGTACAGCGATGAGGACACGGAAGTGCTCGTGGAAGCGCGCAAACACGGCGGTCACGTGACAATTTGCGTACGGGACCACGGCTGCGGGATCGCCAAGGAGCACCAGAATCGAATCTTCGAACGCTTCTATCGCGTAGACAAGGCGCGAAGCAGAAAGCTCGGCGGAACCGGTTTGGGATTGGCTATCGTGAAGCACATCGTACGTGCGCACTCTGGGCAAACCACCGTGGACAGCTCCCCGATGAAGGGAAGCGCCTTCTGCATACACCTGCCCGCGGGCAATCCGGGGGAATCGGAAGACAAGTCGCCTCCGATTGAAAAACCTTAACGAGAATCTAACAGAGTTTGAATAGACTTCTGCTTGGGGCTGATGTAACCCACAACAAGGACTGCAAACTATGACTGGATTCCGTCGATTAAAATCCTTCTGCTTCGCGGCAATTCCGCTCTTGGCGCTATCGTGCGGACCATCCCAGCAGCGTGGGGGGGACGCGAACGCGATTTCCATCAAAGGTTCGGACACGATGCTTCACCTCGCGACCGGGTGGGCCGACGCATTTATGAAGGCGCATCCCGAGAAGAAGGTATCGGTCACGGGCGGCGGATCGGGCACTGGGGTCGCCGCTCTGCTGAATGGGACAACCGACATTTGCGCTTCGTCGCGCGATTTGAAAGAGGAAGAGAAGAAGCAAGCCGCGGGCAAAGGGCTTACCTTGCATGAGCACGCGGTCGCGCGAGACGCCATCGCGCTGGTCGTGAATACGGCGAACCCGATTAGCGAACTGACCCTTGAGCAGATTCGAAAAATCTACACGGGCGAAGTTTTGGCTTGGAGCCAGGTCGGTGGGCCGGAAGAGAAGGTCGTGGCGATTTCTCGCGAATCGAGTTCGGGCACCTACCTGTTCTTCATGGAGCATGTGCTCGACAAGAAGGACTTTCGCACGGACGCCCTATTGCTGCCGGCAACGTCGGCGATCATCGAGAGCGTAATCGAGTCGCCCTGGGCAATCGGCTACGTGGGCCTTGGATATGCCGTAGAGGCGGCAGGCAAAGTGAAGATACTCGGAGTCAAGCCCGCGACGGATCAGCCCGCCGTCATTCCTTCCGCGGAAAGCGTGCGCAACGGCCAGTATTCGATCGCGAGACCTCTCTACCTGTTCACGGAGGGCGACGAGACCGGCAGCGTCAAAGAGTTCGTGGACTTCTGCGCTTCGCCGGAAGGGCTGGCCATCATAGCGGAAACGGGCTATATCACGGTGCAATAAGGTGAGTTTTCGCAACACGCAGGAACTGGCGGTCCGGTACGGCCTTCGCGTCGCCGCGTCGGCAAGTATTGTCGTCGTCTTCTTGATCTTCCTGTTTCTCCTCAAGGAGGCTGCGCCCTTTGTGCGGACGCCCGGACTCTCGCACCTGCTGAACGCGCGCTGGAACCCAACGTCGCTCCAGGAGGTCTCGTACGGCGTGCTGCCCTTGGTGACCGGGTCGGTATTGGTCACGCTGATGGCAACGCTCATCTCCATTCCATTTGGCGTCTTTGGTGCTGTGTATATCGCGGAGCTCGCCGGACCCAAGGAGCAGGAATTCCTCAAGCCGATCATCGAACTCGTCGCGGCAATACCCTCGGTGGTGCTCGGCTTTTTTGGATTGATTGTCATCGCGCCTTTCTTGCGGCAGTTGTTCGATCTCCAGAACGGACTGACTGCCTTGACGGGCGCGTTGGTCCTTGCTTTGATGGCAGTGCCGACGATCATCACGATTTCCGAGGACGCGATTCGCAGCGTGCCGATGTCGTACAAGGAAGCCTCCATGGCCATGGGCGCGAATCGGATTCAGACCATCTGGCGCGTGACTGTCCCCGCGGCGATGTCTGGAATCATTGCGAGCATCATGCTCGGAATGGGGCGGGTCATCGGCGAGACCATGGCCGTCATCATGCTGACGGGCAACGCAGCGTTGACCACCTTTTCTCCCATATCGCCCGTGCGCACGATGACCGCAACCATTGCAGCGGAGATGGGGGAGATCGTGTTCGGAAGCGAGCACTATCAGGCGCTGTTCTGGGTGGGCATCCTGCTGTTGTGTTCGACGTTTATCTTGAATGTCATCGCCTTGCGCGTACTGAAAAGTTACCAGAGGCTATAGTGCGACCGTCGATTTCCGAGATAGCGGTTACGTGGGGCCTCCGGCTCGTCACCTACGCCATTGTATTCGTCGTGGGCTTTATCATCCTCGACATTGCAATCAAGGGCGCGCCTGTCCTGAGCTGGCGCTTCCTGACCGAGGCCCCCACGCGCGAAGGACAAGGCGGCATCGGGCCTGCCATCCTGGGCACGTTCTACCTCGTCACGGGAACCATCCTCGTAGCCTTGCCGTTGGGGATGGCCAGCGCCGTATATCTCTCCGAGTACTCGCGCCAAGGGCGGTTCACGGCAATGATTCGTCTGGCCATCGTCACGCTGGCCGGCGTTCCCTCTATTGTCTTTGGACTCTTTGGACTTGGACTCTTCGTCTTATTCTTCGGGTTTGGAACGAGCATCCTTGCGGGCAGCCTGACACTCGCGTGTATGGTGCTTCCGACGATCATCGTATCGAGCGAAGAATCGCTACGCGCGGTTCCTCAGGCATTGCGCGAGGCAAGCCTCGCACTAGGCGCGACAAAGTGGGAAACCATCCGGAAGAATGTGTTGCCCTACGCAGTCCCTGGGATGCTGACCGGCAGCATACTTGGAATAGGAAGAGCGGCGGGGGAGACGGCCCCCATTCTGCTCACGGTCGCGGCATTCTATTTACCGTCTCTGCCGCGGTCGATGTACGATCAAGCAATGGCGCTGCCGTTCCATCTCTACGTGCTGGCAACGCAGTTTCCCAACCCCGACATGGTGCGGCCTACGCAATACGGAACTGCCCTGGTCCTCCTCCTCTTGGTGCTGGGGCTCAACATTGGCGCGATTGTCCTTCGAAGCCATTTCAGGAAGCGGTATCGATGGTAGGCGAAGTATTGCAGAACAGCACCAGCCACTTGGAAAAGAAAGTCCAGATCCGGCGTCTGAACTTCTATTACGGCGCTGCCCAGGCCCTTTTTGATATCAACTTGGACGTCTTCGCCAAGCAGGTCACGGCATTGATCGGCCCTTCGGGGTGCGGCAAATCTACGCTCCTGCGCACGATGAACCGGATGAACGATATCATCGAAGGCGTGCGGCTGGAAGGAGACGTAATCATCGACGGCCGCGACATCCACGAAAGCACGAGCAATGTCGTCGCGCTTCGCAAACGCGTGGGGATGGTCTTTCAGAAATCCAACCCCTTTCCGAAGTCGATCTTCGAAAACGTGGCCTACGGCCCGAGAATTCACGGAACCAAAGACCGCGACCGGCTGAGCGACATTGTCGAGCAAAGCCTCGTCCGCGCGGGGCTTTGGGATGAAGTTAAAGACCGTCTGCATCGCAATGCGATGGGATTGTCCGGAGGACAGCAGCAGCGGCTCTGCATCGCGCGCGCCCTTGCCGTAGACCCCGAGATTCTCCTGATGGACGAGCCTGCCTCCGCCCTTGATCCACGTTCGACGGCGCGGATCGAGGATCTGATTGGCGAGTTGCGCAACGACTACACAATCATCATAGTAACCCACAATATGCAGCAGGCAGGCCGCATCTCGGACTTTACGGCGTTCTTCTGCGAAGGGAGACTGGTGGAGTTCGGCGCGACCGAGATGATCTTCACCAATCCACGCGAAAAAGAGACAGAAGATTACATAACCGGCCGCTTCGGCTGACAAACAAGGTTCGACCATTGGCGATACACATGCAACGAGAATTCGAAAAGCTCAAAAAGAAGCTGCTCGCCTTGAGCGCCTTGGTGGAAGAAAGCGTCGTCAACGCCGTTAAATCCATTCGGGACCACGATGCCGCACTCGCCCATCAGGTGATCGACGGCGACATGGCGATCGACGAGCGCGAGGTGGATATCGAAGAGGAGTGCCAAAAGGTCTTGGCCCTGCATCAGCCGGTTGCCCACGATCTCCGATTCATCATCGCGGTACTGAAGATCAACAACGAATTGGAACGCATCGGCGACGCGAGCGTGAACATTGCGGAGCGTTCCCTCTTTCTGGTGAAGGACGAGCGAATCGACATCCCCTTCGATTTCACGGGCATGGCCGAGAAGGCGCACGATATGCTCCATCGCTCATTGGACGCCTTGGTCAATGAAGATGCCTCCCTTGCCTTTGCCGTCATTGCGGCGGATGACGAGGTCGATGCCATCAATCGTGAGATGTATGGGCAGGTGAAGGACGGGATCAGAAGACACCCCGAACACCTCGAAGCCCTGATTCACCTCCTGAGCGTAGCGCGTCACGTCGAGCGGATTGGCGACCACGCCTCGAATATCGCGGAAGACGTCATCTACCTCATCAAGGGCGAAATCGTACGCCACAAGAGTGAAGACTTTACCCCGCGACACACCCCCTGACCTACGCCAATCGATGGTCGTGCCCCAGGTTCTTCTGGACTTGCAAGCCCTTCCCGCCAAAGTGTTGCAATCCTGGGACGCTCCAGAGAGAATGTCGGTAGGATTGTAATGCTGGCGTTAGTATCTCATTTGCAGTTTCCAGCCGATTGATCTTGGGTCATCCTGGAAAATAGTGCATTTCCG
>JBAZRU010000219.1:0-1952 GCA_041662805.1 Candidatus Hydrogenedentales bacterium
TTTTGTTCTCGAATGCGGCGAAATCATGCAAGGCGGCGAGGTCTTTGTTCCGAAGATCCCGAGCATGCGCTTGGCCGATTTGGCCGAGGCCGTTGCGCCGGGGTGCAGGACCCGGGTGGTAGGTATCCGGCCCGGCGAGAAGCTTCACGAAATCCTCGTTTCTCGCGACGAGTCGTATCACGCGCGCGAACACGAGACGATGTACGTTATTGAGCCCGTCATGCCGTGGTGGCGAAACGAGACGCCGGAACGGGGAATCCCAATGGAACCCGGAACGAAATTCTCCAGCGACGCGAACCCCGCATGGTTGTCCCCGGACGCGCTTCGCACCATACTGTCCGCCGAATGTCCGGAGGAGTTTCGTCTCTGAGTGAAGCTTACCGCACCACCACGGAAGTCGAACTCGTGTCGTACATGGACGGATCCGGGAGCTTGTCTTCGAAAATCGAAACGCCGTGTTCTTTGCGCAATTGATCCATGACCTTGGCGTAGAGGATGAGCGGCGTCAAGTCCGGCTTGGATTCCTCCAGCGTCTTCTGCGTCTCGGGGACTTCGTCCACGATTTGTGCGACCAGAAGCGAGTCGGGGATACGCTCCATGACTCGCTGTCCCTGTGCGTTAAGACGACCCCGTTCCCAGCCTTGAATGACGACCGGCCCGACAACAGCGCCCGGTTGCGTCTCCGCGGCCTGTTGCCAGAACCCTGCGAACTTGCGATTCTTGGGATCATTTTCGAGCGTGGCCTCCAGGATGTCGGCCTGAGCACTCGCATAGGCCTTTGCCACATCATCCACGGTCTCGCCTGTATTGAGACGCCCCACAATCGCCGCGGCAGCCGTGCTCGCGTCGGGGCTTGTCGAGGGAAGGTACACGCCCCGGAACGAGACCTTCTCGTAGTGCTTCAGGTCACCTTTTCGCATTTCGTATTCGCGCTGGAATTCTTCGTCGGTGATCTGAATCAAACCGCTCTTCATCGCTTCGTCGATTCGAAACATCACGGCTTGTTCATCTTCGAGGGCCTTCAATTCCTCATCGACTCCGAGCTCGCGCTCCTGCTTCATAAAATCGAGATCGCGCTGTGTCAGGTTGTAGTCTTCCGGATTGGTCATCATGCCGTATTGTTCGGGATGCTTGACGAGGTAGATGCGCTCCGCCAATTCGCGCGGCACATGGATTTTGCCCTGCTCTTTTAGACTGTCCGCCAAGCTTCTTTTGAGGCGCGAGTCGATGGAATTCTGAAGCGCCTTGAGCAAATCGCCGCGGGTGCGGATGGTCGGCCGCTCGTCTGGAGACATATCGTGCAGGATCTTGTTCAGATCGCCTCGCGTGATGGGTTTGCCGTCCATGGTGGCAATTCGGATACGATCTTTGTCGGCGATGTATCCGCATCCCGTCGTCCACGCCAGCGCGAACACGGAAAGCAGGACAACGAGGCGACGGTTATCGTGAGTACTCACTGTCGATCTCCGTTCAAGGGTTGTACTTAAGAGCCTCGGTCAGTCTACCATTCGCATTATAGCCGAGCAATTCCGTTCGCGGAAGCCGGTATGCGTCTTCTCAATTCCCACGGGAGGGAGACTTTGCCATGCAAACGAGCAGACCCAGAGTCCGGCTGCAAACGCCCCGAATAATTGCGGGGGCCTTGCTCATGTCCACAATCGGGTACAGCGCGGCGGGTGTTGTTTTGATCGTGCTGGAACTTATCCCCAAGGAAGGGATTGCCGATATGCCCGCGGAAACGGCCACTACGGTCAATACCGTGCTG
This sequence comes from Candidatus Hydrogenedentales bacterium, assembly GCA_041662805.1. Lineage (GTDB taxonomy): Bacteria > Hydrogenedentota > Hydrogenedentia > Hydrogenedentales > SLHB01 > JAIBAQ01. The sequence continues at coordinate 1,766 of JBAZRU010000219.1, forward strand.
ACCGTGACGGGGCTCTTTTTTATCGCGTCATCCATCCCCCTCAGGAAGACGTTGGATGGCAATGCGCCCAAGGGCGAGGCGGGCATTCCCGCGCGCTTCAGAAACATGATCGTGGCGATGGTTCTATCCGAGGGGGCAGGAGCCATGGGGTTTATTACGGCGCTCATGACGGGCAGCCTCGCCATTC
>JBAZRU010000219.1:1962-9749 GCA_041662805.1 Candidatus Hydrogenedentales bacterium
GATTGGCGGGTGCATTCTGCATTTTCCCACACGGCGAATGACCGAGGATAGCGCCGGGAATGCGCGATAGTGCGGGACCGGATCGCGACAAGTCCGGCTCAAGCCACGAGCAACGCGGCATGGATGGCCGAGGCACAAAGGGGTAGATGAAGACTTCTTTCCGGCACATGATGATCGCGTTCTACGCTGGGGCCATCGTGGTCGTCCTGACTATGTCGACTATTGCGGTTCTCCTGCAAAGGCAGGAATCGCGCCGGGCAGCCGTTCCACGTGCGCCAAGCGAGCTTACCTCCGGCAAGTCCGCCGCTCTGCGGAGCGCCGTCCCGTCCGGCGCGGCTGTGGCCCTGTTTGCCGTGTCTCCGCAAGCCGCGTTCGATGCCTGGGCAACGTGCTCGAAGCGGCTCTTTGGCGAGGATGCGGCCACGTCGTGGCTCGCCTCGAACTTCGGCGAGGGGGCCCGGCTCGGCGAGTTGCTTGAGCGTTACGCGATTTCGGCGGATGCGCCCATGGCCATCCTGCTTGAACTCGCGCCGGAAAGGCGGCAGTTTCAATCCACGTTTGCCGCCGTGTTCCAATGCTCCAACTCCGCACAATTCATCCGGACTGCTTGGCCACTCGACTCTTCGGCGCCGTCGCCTCCCAGGTTGATTGCCGAGCGTAACGGGTATTCGCTTGCCCTTCACGGTTCGCTCTCGTGTGCGTCGTGGCCGGGCTGGATTGCCGTCTCCGATTCCACCGACTTTGCGTCGGCGGTAGCGGAGTCCTTTGTGGATTCGGATTTAGTCCTCGAACAGAAGGCTCTCGATGGGAATACCGCGGTCGCTTTCCTATATCCCGAAAGGGTGCGATCCGTGTGGAAGCCGCTGACGGCTTGGCTGCGTGTTGCCATGCCTTCTTTCGGCCCCCGAATGGCGCATGCCTGCGACCTGCTGGAGCCGGCCTTGGCGGGTCCTGGACCCGTGGTTATTCGGACGTCGATCTCCGAGGACGGGCTTGTCGCTCATGCTACGTGGTTACAGGCTGACCTTCCTGGTCTGACCGCCATGCTCGAGGAGCCGCAGAGGGATTCCGCAGGCATCTCTCACCCCAGCGCCGATGCCATCGCCGCGGGGACCGTCTCGTTATCGGGAGCGCTTGGTGCAGCGTTCAAGAGCCAGCTTCAGCATCTGGCCGAATCCACGCACGACGCGGATGCCATCGAAGGAGTCGCACGTATAGCGGCCGCAATGAAGACTTCATTTTCGTTTGAAGTGGGGCCATCCGGCGAGGAGAAGAGCCGAATCCGATTTGCGTGGAGCACGAGCGATGACGATGCCACGGAAGATGCCCTCGAATCCTTATTGCCCGCGGTGGAAGGGGCCAATTCAACCATGGGCGACGGCATCGCCGTTCATGCCGCGCGCGTTGTCCATCCGCTGTATTTCGCCGTCCACGGCGGGAATGCGGTTGCGGCGTCCGATGTGAACGACGTTCGAGACTTCTTTGCCTCGGGAGAGCAGCCCGATACGCGTGGCAAGGGAACGGCTCGTCTGCTTCTACAACTGCGCGGCGCACACATGGCGCATTCCCTGGAGCAATCGAACACGTATCCGTCGTTGGATACGCACGCTTGGTGGTACACAATCTTGACCAATTCCTCGACAGCAGAGGTGTCCTGGAACGTCTCGGACAGCGTGGAATCGCTCTCACTACACTTGGAGTTTTCTACTCCTTCTCCGAATGTTCAGGAGGGCGCGGTTGCCCCAGCCGCGGGCCAATGACTCGCCGATTCTGTGCATTTTGTGCGTCGAACGTGCTACTCTTTGACCGCAAGCGCTGTTCGCACAGGGGGTACATTCCGTTCGCAGCGCGACATTACACACGGAGAAGAGGGAATGATCCGATCACGCGTGGTTGGCACGGGGCATTACTTGCCAGAGAAAGTGTTGACCAATTTCGATCTTGAGAAGTTGACCGATACTACGGACGAATGGATTCGCCAGCGCACGGGAATCCTGCAAAGGCACAACATTGCGCCAGGCCAAGGCACATCGGATTTGGGGACGCAGGCTGCGCGCCGCGCCCTGGAAGTCGCGGGCATGCAAGCCCCGGACATCGACCTGGTCATCTGTTGCACAACTACGCCCGACTATATTTTCCCGTCTACGGCATGCATCATGCAGAACGAGCTTGGAATGGCCACGACGCCTTCGTTCGATCTGAACGCGGCATGTTCGGGCTTCATGTACGGATTGGCCACTGCCGACTCCTTCATCCGGTCGGGCATGTACAAGAATATCCTTCTTGTAGGTTCCGAGGTCGCCTCCAATCGGATCAGCTATGAAAAGCGCGACACCGCTGTTCTGTTCGGCGACGGCGCGGGCGCGATGGTGCTGCAAGCGTGCGAAGGCGAGCGCGGCGTCTTGACGACGCATCTGTGGTCGGACGGTTCGGGCAAGGAAGTCCTGTGGATACCGGCCGGCGGCTCGAAGGCCCCTATCTCGCACGAGAACATCGATACGGATCTGAATACGATCAACATGAAGGGCAAAGAGCTCTTCAAGCGAGCCATTGTCGAATTCGTTGCGTCCGTTCAGGTTGCCCTTGAGGCGGCGAATGTCACTATCGACCAGATCGATCTCTTTGTTCCTCATCAAGCGAACCAACGCATCATCATGGTGGTGGGTGAACGCCTGGGACTGCCGCCGGAGAAAGTCTTCAGCAACATCGACAAGGTTGCGAATTGCACCGCGGGCTCGATTCCCTTGGCGCTCGATCAGGCCGTCAAGGAAGGCCGGCTGAAGGAAGGCGATCTCGTGTTGCTTGCATCCTTCGGCGCGGGGTTGACGTGGGCATCCGCCGTGGTGCGGTGGTAGTCACGGTCCCGGCTGGCAGCGGGAATCGAGCACCCAGGGGCATAGCGCCTGTGCGCGGCTGAAGCAGCGTTGTGCCGCATCGGTTTGGCCCAGTTCGCGCGAAACACGTCCGATGCCCAGATGGATGAGCGGGTCCTCGGAATCGAGTTTAAGCGCTTTCACGTAGACTGTCAGCGCCCCCGTGTTGTTTCCCTCGGTCTGCATCTCGTCTGCCTCGCAGCGCAACGTGCGCGCCCGTTTTCGTTGCTGGACCTCTTCCAGGGCCGGCGCGAGTGCAAGCGCGGCTGCCAGTTCTTCTTCGGCGCCGCATGCGTCTCCCTGAATGTCCAAGATGCGCGCGCGATAGAGATGCCCCATGATCGACCGTGCATCGCGATCGACCGCCGCGTCAATCAAGGTTCGCGCGTCTTCGATGCGCCCCTGCTTGCACGCAATCGCCGCCAACGCGGTGAGTACGTGGGCTGGCGCGATTCCCCGCGAGACCAAGGTTTCCAACCCATTTCGCGCCACTTCCAGATTGCCGGCGTTGAGGTGAATCGTTGCGAGCGTAGTCGCCGCGCCGACGTGGTTTGGGTCCAGGCGCAAGGCGTTCGCGGCGGCAACCGCCGACTCTTCCGTCTCGCCTAGCGCGAGCAATTGCTCCGAGAGGTCGTGCCAGGCCTTTGGGTCGTCCGGGCGCTTTTCGGCCTTCTGGCGCGCTATCGACAGGTAAAGGCGGGCCTTTTCATCCGCGCGCACCGCGTAGCCGTAGTGGTGAATCAGAATCGGCTCGCTTCGTATGCGGCCACCGAGTTCCAGAACACTCTCGGTGATGTTTTCGTGCACCGGCTCGCGATACTGGTATCCGCGATGATTCCGGAACAGGCGCAGCAATGGCGCGGCAATGTAGCCCGAAAAGCCGCGCGCCATCGGATCGCCCGGCGGCGCGGGAGTCCATCGCCACGCGCGCATTTCGTCGGAGTAGTTTGCGAGGGTGACCTCGATTGCATCGGCCCCCGCGCCATCCTGGTCCACCAACTCGCGGATGCGTTGGGCGCCAGCCGTGTCCACGGCTTCGTCCGCATCGAGATGCAGGAGCCAATCGCCCGTGGCGGTGGCGAGGCATTGATTCCGGGCAGACGCGAAATCGTTCTGCCACGCGATGGAGATGCAGCGCGCGCCGAATCGTTTCGCGATGGCCATGGTGTCGTCCGTCGAGCCTGTGTCGCCGATCGCGATTTCGTCCGCGATGCCCCGCACGCTTTCGAGGCAGTCGGCGAGACAACGCGATTCGTTCTTCACGATCATAATGATGCTTAGGCGCGGCATGCCTCTCCAAGCCTCCGATGCCCTGTTTTGCGCGGACTATACCATACGAGGCATCATGGAGCCGTATCCGAAAGGACGAGGATGACATTCGCGACACAATACAAGCGCCCTATCCGCGTTGCCCTGGTGACGGGCGGCCATCCTTTCGATGTGCCCGCACTGCACGCCCTGTTTAGAAGCCTTCACGATGTCGATTGTTACCCGCAGCACCTCGAAGACTTCGCGGCGAACGTTGGCGATGCGCGCGACAGCTATGACGTGGTTGCCTTTTATCACATGCACAAAGAGACGCCCACGGGGGAAGAACCGTGGTTTGCGCAACCGATCAAGGCGGCGATCGAATCCTTGGGCACCAGGCCGCAGGGACTGCTGTTGCTTCATCACGCCATTGTTGCCTACCCGGAGTGGGCGGTGTGGCGCGCGATCAGCGGCGTCGACCCGAGGTCGTTTCAAGGCTATCACATGGGGCAGACGGTGCCGGTGCACGTCGCGGTAGCGGACCATCCAATCACGAGCGGTCTCGAAGACTGGGTTTTGCAGGATGAAACGTACTTAATGGACGATCCGTTCGACGCCGGCGAGATCCTGCTGACCACGGACCATCCCGAAAGCATGAAGGTCCTCGCATGGACCAGGAGACACCTGAATTCGCCCGTCTGTTGTATTCAGTCCGGCCACGATGGGCATTCATACGCCCATCCCGCCTTTCGCCAACTCATAGGTCAAGCCATCGAATGGCTCGCAACGCAGACTCTCATCGAAAAGGAAAGTACACCGTAATGCCTAACGAAACCGCTCTCGCCATAGCCTCACACCCCGACGATATCGAACTCATGATGGGAGGCACCTTCGCCTTGTTGGGGAAGGCAGGCTTGGAACTTCACTACATGAACATCGCCAACGGGTCGATGGGTACGGATTCCGAGACGCGTGAGTCCATTATTGCGCGGCGCACTGAAGAGTCCCGTGCGGCCGCGGCGATGCTCGGCGCGACGTTCCATGATCCGCTGGTTGATGACCTCGATGTCTATTATGACCGCACGCTTCCGCGCAAGGTTGGGGCTGTCATTCGCGAGGTCAAGCCCCGCATCATGCTTGTGCAGTCCCCGCAGGATTACATGGAGGATCACACGAACGCGTGCCGGCTGTCGGTATCCGCCGCGTTTTTCAGAGGCATGTTCAATTACGTCACGGACCCGCCGCGAAGCCCGTGGGGAGGCTCGGTGACCATCTATCACGCGTTGCCCTGGGGGTTGCGCGATCCGCTCCGGCGGGCGATTAGCGCCGGGTGCTACGTGAATATCGCGTCCGTGTTGAAATTGAAACGCGATGCCTTGGCCTGTCACCTGAGCCAGAAGATATGGCTTGACGTAAGCCAGGGACTCGACAGCTACCTGATCGCCATGGACCGCATGGCCGAGCAAGTCGGGCGCATGTCGCGCGTCTTCACGCATGCCGAAGGATGGCGGCGGCATTTGCACCTCGGATTCTGCGGAGAAAAGGACGATCCACTTACCGATGTCTTGGGCGAGCTGGCGCATGTTTGCGCCGAGTACGAAGCCGAACTGGACGGGCCGCTAAAGTAGCAGTCCGCAACTTATTCGTAGTCCCACTGAGCCAAATCAGATTCACGCCAACAGTCCGCCTTCGAGGCGGATGAGTTCTTGTTTCCACACCAGGCCCGCGGCGAAGCCGCATAGTTTTCCGTTGGACGCCAAGAAGCGGTGGCAGGGGATGAGTATGGCGATCCGGTTTTGGCCCAGGGCGTGACCGACCGCGCGTGCGGCGCTTTTCGGTTTGCCCATCGCTTCCGCGAGGGTACCGTACGTCGATGTCTGCCCCCAGCAGATTGACCGCGCGGTCTCCCAGACTTCTTGTTGAAAGGGCGTGGCATCCTCGATATCGAGGACGATGTCGCCGAACGACTCTGATTGACCCGAGAAGTAACGTTCGAGCGCCGCATTCAGCATCCACACCCTGCCGTCGTTCACGGAAGAGTGCAACAAGCTCCTTCGTTCTCGAGGCATATCTTGTCTCGGAAGCTCCAGCCGGTATAGTCCGCGCACGGAGAACCAGCCGTAAATAGGGCCCCACGGGTGCTCGTAGCAGAAGTTGGTTGGTTCCGGCATGTGCATGTCCTTTGCGCCCGCTCCATGCGGGGGCCGCCATAGTACGCGTTCCAGGACACGATTGGAATTGACGGTATTCTAGGATATAATTCAGTCACTGTCCGGGTACCAGGTTAACTTTTTGGAGGCAAGTCATGTCTATTGGTAGTCGTTTCAAAATTGCATGCATTGGCGCCGGAAACGTGGGCTCGACAGCCGCGCAGTACTGTTTGGATATGGAGTTGGGCGACGTGGTCCTCACGGACGTGGTGGAGGGCATGCCGCAGGGTAAGGCCCTCGACTTGCTCCAGGCCGGGCCTGTCCGCCGGTACAGTTGCCACACGATGGGTACAAACGACTACAAAGACATCGCCAACGTCGAAGTCTGCGTTGTGACGGCCGGGCTGCCGCGCAAGCCGGGTATGACCCGTCTCGACCTCCTCGAAAAGAACGGGCGCATCATCTGCAGCGTCTGCGAGGGCATTAAGAAATACGCCCCCGAGAGCGTCGTCATTATCGTGACCAATCCACTTGATGTCATGTGTTACCTCGCGCTCAAGAAGCTTGAGTTCCCGCCCAATCGTGTATTGGGCATGGCCGGTGTGCTGGATAGCGCACGCATGCGCGCGTTCGTAGCCAAAGAGCTTGATGTCAGCATGGAAAGCGTTGACACGATGGTGTTGGGTTCGCACGGCGACGACATGGTCCCGCTGCCGGAATACACGACGGTATCGGGTATTCCCATCACCCAGTTGATGCCCAAGGATCGCGTCGATGCAATCATTGAACGCACGCGCAAGGGCGGCGGAGAGATCGTGTCTCTGTTGAAGACAGGCAGCGCCTATTACGCGCCCGGCGCCAGCGCCGCCCGCATGTGCGAGACCGTGCTGCGCGACGAGCACCAGATTCTTCCTTGCGCGGCCTACCTTCAAGGCGAGTACGGGTTGACCGATGTCTATGCGGGCGTGCCGTGCAAGTTGGGTAAGGACGGTGTCGAAGGCATCATCGAATTGAAGCTAAAGGACGAGCAACTGGCCGCGCTCCACAAGTCCGCCCAGGAAGTGCGCACCGGAATTGACGAGTTGAAGCAGGTCGGCCTTCTTTAGGGAGATTTGCCATGCGGATATCGAATTGCAGCTTCGTTGCCTTCTTTAGTCTTGTTGCTACGTGCGTGTGCGCGGGCGCGCAGCAGGCGCAGGCACCCAAAGCCGTCGAAGACGCGACCGACCCGGGACGAATTGAAGGCTTGTTCTTGCTTAATGAGCATCTGAGCCCCTTCAACATCAATACGACTACGTCGAAGGGCGTAGTCACGCTTACTGGGAGCGTTGCCGACGACATTCAGAAGGATCTCGCGGGCGATCTCGCGAGATCTGTCGAGGGAGTCAAGGACGTCGTCAACAACATCACCGTTGTCGGCACGGTTGTCTCCGAGCGCCCGCAGCGTACGTGGCGGGAAAAGGTCGACGACAGTTCGCTTACGGCCACAATCCGGACGCGCCTGCTCTACAACAAG
>JBAZRU010000220.1:0-9707 GCA_041662805.1 Candidatus Hydrogenedentales bacterium
TGCTCCCGCGAGCCTGCGCTCTGGGTAGTTGCCCGGACGAACCCCCGACCGCGACCAACCCAGCGGCAGCGAGCGAAGCCCCGAGAGATGCGTCTCCTTCAGACTCTTCAGGCGCTCGTGATGCGCGGGCGAATTTTGCGGTTCCGCGAACGAAGCCGGTAACAATCCGCCAAGCTGCAAGAACGCGGTTTCGATAAGCAGCGGGTCTTGCCGCGCCAATTGTGCCACGCGCTCGTACGGCAACTGGCGGGCCAGCGCATGAAAGTGATTCTTGTATCGGCTGAAGCCGCAGGCCGTCATGAACACTTCATAGATCGCCTGGTCGGCCCCCGCACGGGCGATACGCTCGCCGAGTGTGCGCGCCTTATTCAACAGCCGCCACTCGCCGGCGAGCTTCAGAAACTGAACGAGGTGAGCCGTGCCATAGGCCCTGCACACCTGGGCGCATATGCCCTGGGCCATCGGTGTTTCGTAAGGGAAATCGTCGGGCACAACGGCGTCCGCAAGCAGATTCACGGGAAGTTGAAGATACTTGCCAAGGAGCAGGCAGGCAATCGCTCTGCCCGCGGACGTTACTGGCGGCGAAGATGGCGCGCGCGTGTCGAGCACAACTACCAGTAGCACGTCATCGTATCGCGGATCGAGATGATGCCCATGCTGCTTCCACGCGCCGTGATCGAGGTGAATCTCGATATCGCCGGTCTGCAAGGTCCCGCCGATTTCTATCTGCGCGCCCCGAAAATCAGGGCCCTCTCCATGATTCCACCATCCCGGCGACACCACCCGTATCGGCTTCCCGCTGGCGGTCTGAAGCGCGTCCGCGCGAAACAACTGATCGAACCACAGGCACTGGACCACTTCCTCCGACACCAGCGGCGCGCCTTCACGTGCCGCGTTGTGAAGGCTTTCATATCCGTTTGAAAACGTCGATGCGCTTGGCGACGCCGGTACTGCTTCGGTCATCGAAACACGCTCCCCCGCGGACCTTGTCAGTCCATCAATGATCGCGTCCAACTGCCATCGAGCTTGCGGACTACATAGCTCTTCACGCCGTCAGGCCCCACCTGAACCACGATATAATTGTGCACGTTCCCCGTTTTGCCGAGGCTTGTCGTCAAGTCTGCCCCCGCGCCTCCCGAGATGGTGTACCGCACGCCATCGATAACTTCGCTCGCGTAGCCATGCACGTGTCCGACAAATACCTGATTAACCTTGTGTCTGATTAGGATCTCGCGGAGTCGCTTCGCATTCCACGTGAACCCGCGCCCATCCTCCGATTCGACGGCGTTTTCCATGAATCTCGGAGGGATATGAAACAACACAAATCGATGGCTGACGCCAGGGTTGGAAAGCTCTGCATCCAGGTAATTCAGGTCCGCTCGGCTCATGCCGTCCCAGTCGCCGTTGTTCACGCCCACAAAACGGCAATCCCCGTAATCGAAGCTGAGCCGGACGTCCCCATAGATGGCACGAAACGGCGCGAAATCTCGATTGGGACCGCTCTCATGGTTTCCGGGAATGGGAAGAAAAGGGATAGGCGCAACCTGCTCGACCAACGGTATATGATGCGCAACGTATTCTTCGACGCGCCCGCGCCGCACCAAATCGCCATTGCTCAGGATGAACGCAGGCTTTTCGTAGGTGACCTGCGCCATCACTTCGCGCGCGATGTTGATGTTGCTCCTCGTGTCGCCAAGGACAACAAACGTGAACCCCTCCGGCTGGACCGGCTGTGCGGCAATGCGTTTCACCAAGGCCGCGTAGTCTTGGCTTTTGGCAAACTCAACGAGCGGGGATAGGTCCATGGCGACCCACGTCGCCTGCCGATACACCCAAGACCCGCCCAGAGCGGTCAGAATGACAGCCAATACTGTAAGCAATGCGTTTCTGAAGATTCTCATCATGCTCCCTGATTGCCATGCACATTCGCGCGGTTATGGTCGAATACAACAAATCGCAAAGCACCCAAATAATACTTGCAATACGTCTTAAACGGAAACCCGCCCGCATGCACCGATTGCATGGTATAATTAAATGCAAACCGGATATCGATACATGTGCCCAAAAGAAGTCTGTTTCCGATTCGGTAAGCTTACTCTAGCCGTCGTCTGCCTTCTCGTTGCCTATCCTGCGCTGTGCGACAGCGCGGCAATCGACTTGGTGGGTCGAAAGGGCAAGGTGCAAGTCATTGAACGCGACGGTACCGTGGAGAATGTCGATCCGAAGGACTTGCAGCTAAACTCCGTCCGCGACAAGTCGTACGTCCCTCGCGAACGGAAGGAACCCGTGTCGGAGAAAGACGCCGACAGCGCCAAAGAGGAGGGCGCGTCGGACGAGGCAAAGGATGGCGGCGCCGCTTCGGAGAAAACGACAAACCAAGAGAATGCCGAAACCAAAGAGTCTGCTGAGGACGTGTCGAAGGAAGAGAGGAAAGTAACGGACACCAAAAAGACCAAAGCTGGTCAAGATTTGAAGCTCGTCGAGAAGAAGAAAGAACTAACCCCCGAACAGGCTGCGGCTCGCCTCAAGGATGTAGACGCCGTTAAGAAGATGCTCGACCAAGGCGGAGCCTATTTCTACAAGGACGACAATTCGCCCTTGTCTTACGAGGAAGTCAAGAAGATGGTCGAGTCAAACGACGTTGAGGGCATCAAAGCCCTGGATCTTTGGCAAAAACCCTGGACCCCCACCGAACTGCCCGACAAAGACGCATCCGATACATCTGCTGAGAAGACTCCGGCAAAAGCAGCATCCTCCTATTCCACTCCCCCTGAGACCCCATAGCCGTTCACTGGATCTCTCGCGCTCACTCAGGCACACTGGGCGCCCGGCGCATTGATATGCGTCATCGGGCTGATTTACGATCTTCCTGTCGACGGCGTTTTGGAGGCTGGCACGGTGTTATGCCGCCTCACGAGTTCGGCGCGCTCCGTTTCCACGCGCGCATCGAAATCCGGAAAGGACGCCTCCTGGTGACCACCGCGAACGCACGCAGGCGGGCAAACGCAACAACAAGGGATACCCATGGCTGAGCAGTATATTTTCACGATGATTGGCCTCAACAAGCACTACGGCCAGAAGCACGTCCTCAAAGACATATCCCTGAGCTTCTATCCCGGAGCCAAGATCGGCATCGTCGGCGAAAACGGCTCGGGTAAATCCACCGTACTCCGTATCATGGCCGGACTTGACGAGGAATTCCTGGGAAAGGCCGCGCTCTCGAAGAGCTACGCCGCAGGAATGGTCGCGCAGGAACCCCTGATTGACCTGAGCCTCACGGTCCGCCAGGTGCTGGAATCCGCCTTTGCCGACACCATGGCCCTCATGAAGGAGTATGAAGACATCGCCGCGAAGATGGGCGAGCCCCTCTCGGACGATGACATGCAGGCGGCTATCGACCGCATGGGCGTCCTGCAAGATAAGCTGGACGCGGCGGAGGCCTGGACGCTCGACCAGCGTCTCAATCAGGCAAGCGAGGCCTTGTGCCTGCCCGATGACGACCGCATCGTCAGCACGCTCAGCGGCGGCGAGAAACGACGCGTGGCCCTGTGCAAGGCTTTGCTCGAGCGTCCCGACCTCCTGCTGCTCGACGAACCCACCAACCACCTCGACGCCGAAACCGTAGACTGGCTCGAAACCCAACTCCGCGACTATCCGGGCACCGTCATCATCGTCACGCACGACCGCTATTTCCTGGACAACGTGACCAAGTGGATACTCGAACTGGAAGGCGGCCACGGAATTCCCTGGGAAGGCAACTACTCCTCGTGGCTCGAACAAAAGTTGACGCTGCTCCTCACGCAGGAGAAAGGCGATTCCGCGCGTTCCCGCGCACTCCAGCACGAACTCGGCTGGATCCGCATGAGCAACAAGGACCGCCATGAGCTATCCCGCGCGCGCCTCGCGCAATACGAGCAGCTTGTCGCGAAAGAATCCGCCGTGGGCAAAGGCGATGCCACGATTATCCAGATCGCGCCCGGACCTGAACTCGGCGAGCAGGTCATCGAGTTCAAGAAGGTCACGAAGCGTTTCGATGACACCACGCTCTTCGAAGACTTGAGCTTCATCGTTCCCAAAGCCGCCATCGTCGGGATCATCGGTCCTAACGGCACAGGCAAGACGACGCTCATGCGCATGCTCGTGGGGCGCGAAAGTGCGGACGAAGGGGAGATCCTCATCGGGTCCACCGTGCAATTGGCCTACGTCGATCAGGAACGCGAGACCATCAAAGGCGACTGCAGCCTCCTCGAAGAAGTCGGTGGAGGCGCGACGGATATCACGCTTGGCAAGCGCACGGTGCCGATTCGACAGTACCTATCCTGGTTCGGGTTTCGGGGGGCCGATCAGCAGAAACGCGCGAACGAGCTGTCCGGCGGCGAGCGCAATCGATGCAACCTCTCGAAGCTGCTGAAGGAAGGCGCAAACGTGTTGTTGCTCGACGAACCGACCAACGACCTCGATGTGAATACGCTTCGCCTCCTCGAAGAAGCCATCCTCAACTACAGCGGCTGCGTACTTGTGACAAGCCACGACCGGTTCTTCCTCGACCGCATATGCACCCACCTGCTCGTCTTCGAAGGCGAAGGGAAGGTGCGTTGGTTCAAAGGGAACTACCGCGATTACGAGGAATGGCGCTTGAAGGAATTGGGAAGCAAGCTATTCGAAAACAGGCGTGCCCGCTACCGCAAGATCGTCAAAAGCTGATGCAATGATCCGTTGCGCCAGTTTTAGTGTGCCCGTTCTTGTGATGCCTGCCCTCCGCGGCAGGCGTCTTCATTTCCAGGCGTCTTGTCCGTGCCCGTCCTAATTCGACAGGACTGCCCCTGCCGCCGTGTTCCCGGTCGTAGCGACCTGCGTCTTGCCTGCGTCGATTTCCTTCAACCAATCGACCGTGTCACCCAGCACTTTCCACACGTGGGCCTCGTCGTATCCGACGTGATCGGATTCATACATGATGAACTTCTTGGGTTCTCCCGCCGCCGCATACAACGCCTCTCCCGACTTCGCGGGCACCACCGTGTCGTAGGAACCGGTCTGAAACAACGTGGGTCTCGGCGCTATCTTCGCCACGTAACGAATCGGGTCCGCCGGCGCCATGATGTACTGCATGAGCTCGCTCGCCGGCCAGTGCAACTTGCCAAGCTCTTTCTTGGAGGCCTCGCTGTTGAACAACAACGACAGATTCCCGCCGCCGTAGGTGAGCACCGCCGCCGCAATCCGCGGCTCGAACGCCGCCGCCGTGCTGCCCGTGATCGCCCCAAAACTCGCACCCACCAAATAGATCCGGTCGTGGGCAATCTCGGGGCGCGTCAGCAAGTAGTCGACTAGGCGGCGCGTTTCCACAACGTTCAAGCCTGCGCGTCTGCGCAGCGCGAACAGGTCCTTGAGAAAATTCGATTTCTCCAGCTTGCGCTCGCCCTTCGTATACTGATCCGACGAGCAGATCGCGAAGCCCGCCTTCGTGTACATCCCGGCGATGTCGTCCAGAAATCCCTTGCTCTGCCCAATGCCGTGCAGAAAGATGATGCACGGATAGGGGGGAGTCATCTCGTGAGGTTCGGCGAGCAATGTCGGCACCTGCATGCCGGGAAGGCCATCGAACACCAAATCGATCCGATGGTAGTCCGGACGCTCCTCCTCCCCGCGAACCGAGGCATTGAGCGGAGCCGTGGCGTCGTAGCCATCCAAAAAATGGCTATCCCAATTGGACTTTGTAATCGCAAGTCCTAGAAACGATATAGCACAGAACAGTGCAAGGGCGATGAGAATCTTGTATCGGAGTTTCATGGCAAATAGTGTACTGGGCAAAAAAGCCTGCGTCAACGTTGACGTGAGCGCAACTCTTCCGGAACTCTGTACCGCGCCGCTGCTTCAGGGCCTTTGGGCGGCGGTGAAGTCCATCGTCCCACGAAATGCTCCCCAACCTTTTCCACGGTCGCCCCGTGCGGCATAACCCCTTTGCGCGGTCCCACATAGATACCGTTGGGATCGATGCGGGAATACCGCTCAAGGAGTCCAAGTTCGCTGCTTTTGGGCCGCGTCTCTTCCCACGCCCCTGAGTCCGTTGGGCAGTTCAAGGCAAATCCAACCAAGAGCGCCATGTCTCGATCCTGGTTGCAGTACACCGTTCCTTGAGGGGCCCCGAGTCCCTCGATGTAGCCCGTAACGAGCTTGGCGGCGGAATGAGGGCTCTGCCCAACGGCCTCTCCATGGTCGAGCCGCGCGAGCAACCCCGACGCCGTCGCTACTGGCGCAAACCACCCGGATGATACCGGGACCGGACCCGGTGGCATCCGCGTGCCCGTGCCCATCAATAGCACCGTGGGCGAAAGCGCTAGGCAGACGCATGCCGCCATGCGGCGCATCGTGACTGGCGATTGCAGGAGCGCCACGAAAAGCCCTGCGGCAACCATCGCCATAAAGGGAAGCGCCGTGCCCAAGAATCGCCCTCCATAGGAGATCAGCGAAGGCAACCCTGCAAGGATGAGACACAGCAACAAAGCGTTATCGGCGTTGCGCCACCGCGTGAAGCGCGCCACCCGGATGCACGCAAGCACAATCCCGATATTGATGCACTGAAGCCACGTCAGTTTGAGGAGAGCGCGCATCGCGGGCGAGAATTGGCCATAGACCCCCGAGTCGATCGGATGGTTGAACCATTCGCGAAACGCCCACACGCGGCCATACCACGGCGCGATCATCAGAAGTATCAGCGCAACCAAGAGCACCCACCGCACCGGCGAGACGCGCTTCCAAACACAAAACACGACCAGCCCCGCCAGGATGGTCACGGGACTTCCCATGTGCGTGTAGAACGCGAGCGCCCCGAACAGCGACGCCAGCACCATGTGTCGCGACAAAAATGCCACGACCATCAGCATCGCCAACGCGGCCGCCAGCGCGCTCGGCGTGCTCATATACGAGAGGATGATGAACCCAACGTCCCACCCGATGAGCAGCAGCGCCAGCAATGCCCTGCGTGCATCGAACAGCCACCGCGCGAAATACCACGTCACGCCGTACACGAACGGCAAAGCCAGCGCTTGCACCGACTGGAATCCCGCAACGATGTCCCCGCGATTCCACCAAGCCCCCGCCGCAATCAACAGATGATAGAGTGGGGGATAGAGGTGAGGCCGTCCCAGCGGCGCATAGCTCCACGAATCCCAATACGGAATCGCGTGAATCGCGAAGATTCCCTGTACGACGCGCATGTGATAGAAGTTGTCCGGCGGCAAAGGCGGAAGATCCCCGCGCCCAATCCAAAACAGCAGCGCGGTCACCGCGAGAAGGGTGAGACTCACCGCATCCAGACGTTCAAGCCGAATCCAAAGCGGACGCCACGCCCAGCCGTGCAGCGGTGTGTCGTCTGGTAAGGACGTTTCGCGGAAACGTCCGCGGGTTACCAAGGTTCGTCCCTCTGGCCGCAACCGCCGAAATGCAATAACCTGCCCGGCGACAATCAGAACCGATACGCCGAGGAATAACACAACAACCCATGTATCGAGATGAACCATAAGCCCCTTGCACGCGTTGCCCGCATGATACCCGGCGTCCACGGAGAGCGTCTTCGCAGCCCACCCTCCGCCGACACACCTGTCGGCAGCCGGGCGTCTTCACACCTATCTCCCCACCCCGCCCTTCTTCAAGCGATGGAAATAATGAATCATCCCGCCGGTCGCGACGAACAACACCCCGTAAAAGATGCTGAACACAATCTCGGCCTGCGTTGTCTTGGGCCCCGTCACCAACTGGGCGCACACGTTCTGCACAATCAACACCAGCCACATGAGGCCGTAGGCATGCGGGATCGCGTCGTCGTCGAAATAGGCCGTTCCGGGCCGGATAAACGTCCGCACCAACAGCCACACCAGCGCGGCAATCATGAGCGGTCCAAAGACCATCCAGAGAATCCCGCTCCAGTAGTCCTCATTCCCAATGTAGATATTGGCCCACCCCTTCAAGCCGTTTCTCAGCGAAAGGCCAAGCCCCAGCAACAACCCGAGATACGCGCCAAGTCGCTCCAGGTGGGGATGGTCGCTTGCCCACCCTGTCTCCAGCGTCGCCTTTTCGGCTTCCGGCATCTCGCGGTTCACGAGGAAATAGGCAATCCCGTATGCGATGCCGATGCTGATTCCTCCCGACGACTCCCAGCACCGCCACCAATTGAACTCCACGCCTTTGAACAGCCCCGGTGCCCACTTCCAATTCTGCAGCAACGCCCAGCCAATTCCGTTTACCATCCCCACCGTCGCGATGAGCGTTACGTTCTTCCAATGCCGACGCCCAATTTCAAATGCCAGGAATCCCAGATACAACCCCATGAGCGAGATGGCTGAGCGGTTGTCGTTGATGATTCGTCTGAGATTCGGGTTAGTCTCAAGGTCTTGATACTTCTCCACAATCGACTTATACAGCGGAAGGAATACCTCCGGATACGCGTCGAACAACTGGCGCGCCACGACGACCCCGGCGATGCCGCATGCAATTCGCAACGCCCACCTTGCGGCGATCCGTTGTGCGCTCGACGGACGCTCCGCCCCGCACCACGCCAGCATGCACGCGCCGATCCCCGCCCACGGCATGCCGGCAATGAACAGCCACAGAAACCCATACGCCCGCGAAATCGGCTCGAACTCGTTCTTCCCCGCGTTGGTTAAGAGGCGCCCATCGAAGAAGTTAGGCCACTGCGCCCAGCCCCGTCCTCCGGCAATCCCAAACCCCACCGTCATCGCCAGAATAATCCAGCCGGAGGTATACCGCCGCGACTGCACGTCTCCGGGCTCCCGCGCGATGAACCACCACGCCGCCCCCCATAGCACCCCGGCGAACACGCACCCCATCGAAGAGCCGTACCCTGAACACCCCCGCACCGCCCACGACATCGCCCCCAACGCCGAAAACAAGGCCGTCGGCAACACAAGGTCTCGCATCCACGCTCGCCGAATTTCTGTACTCATGTCGCCCACTCTATCCAGGCACGTGGGCTGAGGTCAATTGTCGTCGTCGTGTTTATGACGTCTGCGACCTTCGTACCCTTGGAGTAGCGTGCTCGGATGCCACACCACAACATGTGTACGGCGCATTGAGAACACCCACCGCCAACAGGGGGGTGACGACCCCATCTTTTGACGATTCAAGGGGGGGAGTCGCCGCCGCGTTGAAAAGCTCGCTATGCGCGGGTGTCACCCAACCGGATGGCGAAGCGCTATCCGCAGGTGTCACCGATGGCACCGATTTCGTCATCGTTTGTCCTTCCGCATCGTGTGCGTTCCTAACCCGGCGGTACGTCGGGGGGGGTGATCACCCTCCTGTAATTTGACGATTCAAGGGGTACCGCCTCTCGGCCAACTCGCACTTATCGCGAGGCCGGGCCGGCGTTGGGAGGGGATGCCTCGGAGGAATCCCTCTATATATGTGCGAGTTCGTTGCACTGGTGGCGGGCGTGCGGGGCGGAGAAAGAACCATTAACAAGGACGACCAGGATACACAGGATTAAACTGCGGGGAAGTGTACGGGGAGGTTGGACGTTGAACGTGGGAACGTTGAACGCGGGAACTTCCTAATACGAATATTGCATTAACTGTGCCCATTGCAAGAGCAGATTCTCCCGCACACCGACCGGAACGAGTTGAGCACGATCACCGCGCCGGGTGGACGAGTCTGGTCGTATGCGTATAATGGACTGGGGCAGCCGGTATCGGTGG
>JBAZRU010000221.1:0-9702 GCA_041662805.1 Candidatus Hydrogenedentales bacterium
TTCGTCTCGATGACGACCAGCGCCACCACAATCGCCATCACCACGGCGACCACCAACCCCACCAAAACCCTGAACACAATCTTCACGTCCGTCTCCTCCTGCAATGTACGCCGATCCTAGAGCCGCTCAACGATGAATGCAAACACCCCCCACGTGCGGGAACACCCACCAACACGGATCGGAGTGAGACGTTGAACGTTAAACGTTGAACGTGTAACGTTGAACGTTGAACTAATACTAGTCTGTCACCTTCCCCAACGGATCGAAATCAAAGGAAGCAAGAAGAGAACAGAGCATTGGCAGCAGGAGCGGGACAGTGGAAGATTCGACGATCTTCTGGAATGAAAGCCTTCGGAACAGTGCCTATAGTGTCATCGTCGAGGACGACGGAAAGGTAGCATACGCATACTTGCACGAAGGCGATACGATTGTGGCTGATGTTTGGCTCTATAATCGCGGCCCCGCTCCGGAGTCCCCAGAGTGGGAAGACCGAAACAAGGCGCCATTTGCGAACCCCTCATCGCATGCGCACGAAAATGACCAACCTCCATTGAAAACGAAAGACGAATTGAGTTGCAGATGGAATGAAGAAGGTGGTCCGTCCGTGGTCGTGATTATACGAGGGCAGCCTTGGGCTCTCTTGTGCCCCGGCGCGAAGCCAGGGTGGTGCAGATTGGCGCGTCAAGCAGGGCCATTGGCTCGCCCGATTTCAGAAGTGGCGCAGCGGCTATGATTCTCACTAGTCAACGTATGGTTGGTGATTGCACACCTTGCCCCATCCGGCGTTCACCGGAAGGTCGGAAACACCGGAGGTGTCGCGCTGCTGAACAACGGAGAGTAGCAAAGTGATCAAGAGTATGAGGGAAAGGGGACCTTCAGTTTCGTATGCGGACGTGGAGCAATTAGAGGCCTCGATAGGAAGGACTCTCCCCGACGACTTCAAAGCATTCTTGATGCAATACAATGGCGGTCGACCAGAGCCAAATGAGTACCCGCTTGTGGGATTGGACAATAACCCATACGGCATGGTGCATTTCTTTTTCGGGATCGACGATCCTGTTGAGTCATGCAACTTGGAGTGGAACTTTGAGGTTATGAACGGCAGGATACCTGATAACTTGTTCCCGATTGCTTGCGACGATGGCGGAGATTTGCTCTGTCTTTCTCTCTACGGCGATGACGCAGGCAGCGTCGTTTTCTGGGACTACTATGCCGAACACTTTCCTCCTACCTATGACAATATTTACAGAATACCAGGTGCAGACTCCTTTTCCGCGTTTATAGAGCTCCTTCAATATTCTCCAGATGACCCGGATAGTCCTTGAGGAAGCAGGAACCATGAAGTTGCCCTACAAAGAAGGAACGTGGTTCGCTGTCCCCCTGCGTGACAGTGGATTTGCCATTGGTCTTGTGGCCCGAGCTACAAGAAGGGGCGGAGTGATCTTGTGCTATTTCTTCGGCCCAAATCGCACATCCGTTCCGAGTCTAGCGGATGTGGAGCCATTGCGAAGAGATGATGCTCTCTGCGCTTGGAGCATTGGCAATCTTCACTTCATCGAAGGGAAGTGGCCTATCATTGGGGAGTCGACCTCGTGGTCGCGCGAGGAGTGGCCGATGCCCCAGTTCATTCGACGTGAAGATTTCTCTGGGAGAGCGTGGCGCGTTTACTACTCCGATCAAGATCCAAATAAAGTGATACGCGAGGAAGCCGAGTCATACGACTGTGAAACTCTTGAGACCGATTCTCTGCGTGGCGCAGGCGCCGTGGAGATTGCACTTTCTAAGATTCTTCTGTCATGAGATTTGCGTATCCAAAGCCCAACTCCAATAGATTGTATCGATTGATTTTGTGAGTTGTATCGCTGGCTTCCAGCCGGCTCTTAGCCCAAACGCACGGCTTCGTGACTCCCAATTCCGCTTGAAACGAGCTACCAGCGCGCTATGCCGAATCTCAACGGTTCAGGAAAGGGACAATGACGACTCTTCTCGAAATTGTGCGCAACCTGGATACTTTT
Organism: Candidatus Hydrogenedentales bacterium; assembly: GCA_041662805.1. Taxonomy (GTDB): domain Bacteria; phylum Hydrogenedentota; class Hydrogenedentia; order Hydrogenedentales; family SLHB01; genus JAIBAQ01. Next base: position 2,016 of record JBAZRU010000221.1, read on the forward strand.
GACCCGTCAGGAATGATCTATGCCGCTACGCCATGGACTGAGAAGTCGCAGGCAATCGTGGTAACTGATACTGACGGGCGTACAATGCGACTCACCGTTGAAGGAGTTGCCCTCGAGTATCTTCTCGCAGTGTTCATCGCGGTCGAGGTCCTGGAGGATTGGCAAATGCCTGCCGACCCAGAGTTTGCCGCGGAGGCGAAGTGCGCTCGATTGATTCAATACGCCATTTATGATGCCTAGGCGGCAAAGCCGTAGGACTCTGAGCACTGCCACCGGAAACAACCGGACAATAATTTCACCAAACGAACCCAAGCCTCTCACACGCCTCAATTCCCTGCTCGATCGTGCCCTTTTCCCTTCTTCTTGGTGTCCTTTGTGGCCTTGGTGGTGGAAGATTCCGGAGAATTCACCACCAAGGCCACAAAGGACACCAAGGATCCGTCTGCCCCATTCCTTTCACCGGCAAACGCCATGAATCCCTGTTCGGTCGTGTCCTCGGCCCAAGCCAGCGCGGCCGTCACGAATGCACCACCGAGACTCCACCCCGCCCGTCGCCTTTGGCTCGAGCTCGCTGAGCAGGAAGGAGCACTCACTTTCAGCTCAAGGCAAAGGCGGCATGGAATGGTGGTCAGCCCCGACCTTTTTGACACAGCCACAAAGTTGCGAGCTATCTTTCCCGCGAGCGGCTTGTGCAATACCTCGAAGCATTCCTCGAAACACGAGTTCGTGAAGTGGATACAAGGCATACCAGTACACATTGCCCAGCAACCCGCGGGGATCGTAGATAGCCGTCTGCCGGATTTCTGTTTCGGATTCTCTGCAATTCACTTCGAACTGCAGCCAAGCCCGCCCGAACACCTTCATTTCGGCGCGTAGTAACAGCTTGTAGGGACGTTCGATGGCTTCCACGCGCCAGCAGTCTACGATGTCTCCCATGCGCAGGTGGACCGGGTCACGCCGTCCGCGTTGCATGCCCACGCCGCCGACCACACGATCCAGGACCCCGCGGATTTTCCAGAGCCAGTCGCCGTAGTACCATCCGTTAGGCCCTCCTATCCGTTCGATACATTCAAACGCGCGCTCTGGCAGGGCGTCCACCTCTATTACGCGCGAATCGACAATTCGCGAGCCATACCGCTGGCCACCCGTGGAATTAACCGTCGAACTGGACAAGGCGTCTGACCAGTGTGTCTCCCGGAACGTTCGATCTTCCTCGCACTGAGCGCGCCGAATGGCCTCACTCACGTTCATCGGGCGGACGGTAAAGTCCCTCAATGCCTTGTCATCGGCGACAACGCTGGCTACGCGGATACTGTCGATGAGTTTTCGTCCAACCTTCGCAAACAGTGGAGTGACGAGATTCAGCCACAGGCTGGACAGCCATGGGGTCAGAAAAGGCACATTGATGTATACCCGTCGCAAGCCCGCGATTTCCCCAAAGCGCTTCATCAAGTCGAGATAGGACAATTGCTCCTTGCCACCGATTTCGTACACGGTGGATTCGGACATGGGAAGATCGATGGCCTGAACGAGATACTCGAGCACATCGTCGATGGCGATGGGTTGCGCTTTCACTCGAACCCATTTGGGGACGAGCATGACGGGAAGCCTTTGCACCAGGCTTCGGATGAGTTCGAAGGAAAGACTACCCGGTCCTATGATGATGGATGCTTGAAACTCCAGTGTGGGAACGCCGGAATCACGAAGTATCTGTCCCACCGCATGCCGGCTCCGCATGTGTGCCGATGCCGGGCTTTCCGTATCGCCGAGACCGCCCAAGTAGATGATGCGGTTCACGCCAGCGCTATTGGCGGCAACGGCAAAGTTGCGAGCTCCGGCGAGTTCCGTTGATTCGAAGTCCCCTTTCGAGGCGAGCGCGTGAACGAGATAGAAGGCGGTATCGATTCCGCAAAGCGCCCCATCAAGCGTTGTCGGTTCGGTTACGTCTCCGCGGACGATTTCCACACATCGCGGCACGCGATCACTCAGTCGCGCCGGCGTGCGCACCATACAGCGAATCTGGAAACCTTTGGCCTGTAAACGGGTTACTAACCTTCCCCCGACGTAGCCGGTAGCGCCCGTGACGAGAATCATCTTTTGCGTGGCCCGTTCCATTTCCTTCAATGAACTCACTTGTCGTTAACTGCTTATTCGATCATGGAGCAGAATCTCCGTCTGGGTTGTACGCGAGAGATTCACGCGCATTGCCCAATGCGTCCTGCACTGCTTCAAAACCGGTCAGCTCGCACGTTGAGGAGAAAGAAGCGGTTTCCGTTTGCAGTCCCGACAAGTCTCAGCCTGAAAGCGCACACCTACAGTCATTTCTTGTCAGCCAACGCACGACGGCCTGTCCAATAGTACTTCGTGCAGCCAATATGGCGACCCGCTGGATGCCATCTTCCATCACCGTTGTGTATCTAATCGCTTTCGCTCTTGAGCAGCAATTGTCACTAGAAATTCGCCCGCCCGTTCGCAGCTTAGTACGTAGGGATCGAACTTTTCCCCTCTCGTGAACGCCAGAAGGGTGTCGGGGTCGATTTCCGAACTCTTGATAAACGCCATCGTCCAGTTTCCGAATGCCCGTTCCTCGATATCCTTGTATTCGAGCAGCAATACGTCCGAGTGACGGTCATCTCGAAGTATTTGCCTGTAAAGAATGTTTACTTCGTTCTTTGGCCCTTCCAGGCATTGAAGAAAGTAGATGGGGTCGTAGCAGAGAATTCCGGTGATGTTTTTCGCGCTGTTATTTGTCCGCGACTTTTTCAAGATGTCGTGAATGCTTTCCATGTCGCACAAATCCGTCATGCGACTCACGTAAATCAGTCGAACCATTTCCACGTCAATTACTCCTCGCCGTTGCCCTATGCGCCACTCACCTTAGAACGTACGAGATTCACGCATCGTAATCGAGACAAATGCGACGCACAAAAATATTTCAATAATGCCGATCGAAAGAACAACCGTGCAGTCATTATACTTACTTTCTCGCTGCAAGCTTGGGAAGAAGAACGGGGACGCATTGGAGTGCAACGAACTCGCCTGGGTTTTGGATTGGGGACCAAGATACTTCGTGCACGGGTCCGTGCCCGATTCTCTGTTGGGGGGGGTGCCCATGCATTCTCTTGACGATTCAAGGGGTGCGCGGGGCGTTGGAGGAACTGCGGTGAGGCCAGGAATTCGCGCATTGGCCTGGGGTAAAGCCTGGGTGGCGTGGCATTTAGGTGCGGTGCCGTCATTTTCCGAGGGGATTGACGGGGCGGTAGCGCTGGCGAGGGTTGCCGCAGCGGCGGTGTCGAGAAGGCGGGCTCCGTAGTTGGGTTTCGTGAGTTCGGGTTCTCTTGCGTTGACGGTGGCTATCCGGTCATCGGTCCAGGAGCGGACACAGGGGTTGCCTGCTTGGGTGTAGGTGCGGGGGCGGCGGGTCTGTTCGTGGGGGGCCGCGACGATGTCGAGCGGGCGGTGGCGGTTGGTGTTCATGGTATGAGTACTCCCCATATATAAGAGGAAGTTCGTTGCACAGGGAGAGGTGAGAGCGTGGGAATGTTGAACGGTCCGCCCGAAGTCCGTCATCACCTTTGTCGCGGCGTGTCTTCCCGGTCCACCGCCGCGGATCACTCTTCCGGCCGAAGGTCTCCTTCCTCATTGCGCCTTCGCGCCTTTGCGACCTTGCGTTGAATTCCCCTGTGAATCGTATCGCGGAGAACGCGGAGGAACGCGCTTCAGCTCTCGCTCATCACCCTAATCGCGGCAACAACCCCATGCACCAGCGCGGCCGCCACGAATGCACCACCACAGACTCCGCCCCGCCCGACACATACTGAACCGCGTTCAGGTGACTCCAGTAGGGCTTAATTCGTAATCCCTCAATTTGGTCTATTTCCCTTCTTCTTGGTGCCCTTTGTGCCCTTGGTGGTGGAGGTTTCCGGAAAGCTCACCACCAAGGCCACAAAGACACCAAGGATCTAGTCTGCCCCAAGTCTTTCACGCGCCTTGAATCCCTGTTCCGTCGTGTCCTCGGCGCAAGCCAGCGCGGCGCAAGAGGAAACCGGCAGGAGTGGAAGCTGTTGAACAGTAGACCCCTGATTGGCGCAACGCTTATTATTGCGGTTACGAGAAACCCGTGGAGTGAACAAGGTGAAGTCGTGCGATAGGCTACATATTACGGGCTTTGGATAGGTGTTGGTTATCTTGGAAGGTACACAACTCATGTATATTCGCGTCCGGTTGATAGTTGCACAAGCTATTCTGATGCTGGCGTCTCTACTTGGTCTTGCGGAAGAAGGGCAGGCACTGGAAGGGGCGCCAGAAGAAGCCAATCCAAACAGTGTAGCAGGTGGCGCACGCGACCCAGGTACGTTGACGGTGTCCGACCTACTTCAAGTTGCCGAGAAAGGGGCGAACACCGCGTTTGGTCGGAGACTTGCTTCCCAGTACGACGTATCTATCTTGCCACTGCTTCTGGATGTCTATGACCGGGATGACCTGACATCAGACCAATTCTGTGGCCTATCATTTTGGATTGGGGCGTACAAGGAACCGAGCGCTGTAAGCGCATTGATGTTTCAGATTCAGAAGCCCATGCCCGAGATCATGGAGAACAGGGCGGAGTTCAACAGGTGTCGAGCGCCCATCATGGCATTGCAGAACTCAGGAAGCCAGGAAGCCATCGATTTTCTTGCGGAATTGGCAACAGAAAGTTACTGGATGAAACGCAACGAGCACCCACAGGTGCCGTTCTTGCGCATGGATCAGGGTAAGTTTCGTGGGCACGTCAGGAATATCGCAATGAATGCGATCGTGTGCTCGGGTAGCGATGCAGCAGTTCAGCTTCTGAGTGCAGGCGACCGCGTTCCGCAAGATATGAGGAGGGACCTGCCCCGTATGCTAGACACTTGTCAGAAGTTAAACCGGGGCGAGAACCCGTTTGCAGGCCAAGTCATGATCCCTCAGAGTGATGGTGCTGGTGGCAAATAGTGCGGGCATGGAAACTTCTATCTCCAAAGACTGAACCGCAATGACAATTAAAGCTGCACGAAGCAGCAGAGTGGCGTGCCGATTGTCTGTGGTATTGATGGACCCTAAGCTGAGGAACAGTCGTGATTAAGGCAACCGTGTTTGTCGTGCTGCTATTTGGTGAATTGGATGATTTACAGAACCGGGCCCACCTTTCAGACGTGGAGGCGCGAATCTGTGATTCTGCACGAGACCTTTTGCGCCAAAGTGCAAGATATCAAGATGAAGGCAATTGGGAAGGCGTCAGGGAAGTCCTAGGGCGATTAACGCGGGATCCCGCCATCGACGTGGAGGTTCGTGCATTCTACTTGGTCGAGCTGTACCACCGTCAGCGCTCAGCACCGGACCAGATGGATGACGCCTACTTGACACTTCAGTATTTGAGAGAATTGAAACAAGCGGATTGGGAAGATCTGTTCCACGTGGATATCGAACTGGCCAAGTTTCTGGCACAGGTAGAGCCTCAAGAGAGTTTCCACCCCACATTCTCCGACAAACAAGGCCAATTTGAACGCCTGTTTTCACTGTATTCTCCCTACTCTGAAGATATCATCAGAGCTCATCTGGAGTATGCGCGCGAACTCGAGGAGGAATATCAGGGCGACACACCACCCGAAAGAAAGGTGAAGTGTGCAGAACTTGCTCTTGCCCAAGCCGAGGAGGCCCGTAAGATAGTCGCTCAATTGCGCGATAATCCGTCCTTGGCCGACAACGCAGATGGGGTTCTGAAGCGTCTCGACGATTTGGAACACTTTGTGAATGAGCAGAGCCGATGGATAAACGAGAGAAACGAGAGAATCGTCCGCTCGGATTCAGCTCCGCCGGCGCAAGATGCACTGCGAGCGACGAATCTCCAGTCCGATGCTTCCGCTGATGATACTGAAGACTCAACGAGAGTGACTGACGCCCGGGACGGGACGGCGCATTCTGCTCCCGGCTTGGATGCCCCGCTCCCCGTAAGGGAGAACTCTGGAGAGCTTGGCTCTCAGGAACAGTCGGAAACTTATCCGTATCGCGGGGTGGCCATCAAATTCCTATTGCTTGGCCTCATATGCGTAGCATTGCTACCCTTTGCCATGAGATTGCTGCGAAGCATGGGGAGGGGGTAATAGAGGCGGAATATCCTGAAGATCCCTTACCAAATGCCGAGACGGCCTTCGGCATGCGTGACCGGGCGCTGTCTACAAATCCAATGCGCGTGTTGTGGCAGGGTTCCGACCGTGCCACTCCACCGGCTGGTGGTTTCCTCAGTATTGCCTTGCCCCGTGCCCCCGTGGTTCGGAGTTTTTCCACATAGGCCGCTGCTCTTCCGGTATCCATCGGCGTTCATCGGTGTGCATCGGTGGTTGCAGTTCTTGCTTCGCTTAGCCTCTGCTCTGGCCTGGACTGTCTCTACGAAATTTGAGATTTCTGACTGATTGTCATCTAATTCCCCCTTGTTTCCCAAACGCTGCCCCCGTGGTTGCCGATACTCGCCGACTCCCCGCTCTTCCCCGCAGTTGACCTTCGCCCCTGGAGGCACGTAGTCTTGCGGCATGCTTACACACAACAGAACCTTCAAATGCCTTCTCGCAGTGATGGCCGTCGTCTTGGTTGACTTCGTTACGGGCGCGACGGCCTTGGGTGAATCCATGAACAATGTCGAGCAGTCCATCAAAATCCTGGAGCCGTGCGACGGCGATGTGTTGAATCACAACGATGGCGCGGAAACGGCGGAGTCGCTCACCGTGGCGGTGCGGGGCGTGGCCCCGGCGGGCGTGGCGGTTCTCGTGAATGGGGTGCAGGCGGAACGCGAGGGCGACCGCTTCACCTGCTCCGTGCCGGTATCGGTCCGGCACAGTTCCATCGTCGCGCAGGCGGGCGATGCTAAGGATTCCATCGAGGTTTGGTGGGACAAAGCGAGCCGCAAGCGGTACCGGTTTTCGGTCGACGACAATATCCAGTTTCTGAAAGACCTCGGCACGGCCCCCGAAAAGTATCCGTCGCTGTTCGACCATTGGTATTTGGCGTTCTGGCGCGAAATGCACGAGAAGTATGGGGCGAAGATCCACCTCAACATCTATTACCAGACCGACGACTTCGACCTGTCGCAGATGCCGGACATCTGGAAAGACGAGTGGCAGGCGAATGCCGGGTGGTTGCACCTGAGTTTCCATGCGCTTCAGGACAAGCCCGACCGGCCGTATCGCAACGCGAAGTATGCCCAGGTCGCCCACGACTACGACTTGGTTTGCGGACACATCCGGCGCTTCGCGGGCACGGACGTGCTTACGACGACCACCACGACGCATTGGGCGCAGGTCCCGAAGGACGGCGTGCTGGCCTTGCGCGACCGGGGTATCGCGCAATTGGTAGGGCTGTTCGGCACGAGCCACGGCGTCACGACCGCGTGCTATTACCTGACTCCCGAGCAGTCGGCGCGGTGCGACGAGCGGCCCGCGTGGTACGACCGCGACGCGGGCATCTTCTTTGTCCCCTGCGCGATGGTCGTCAACTCCTATGCGGTCGAGAAGATTAAGCCGTTGCTGGACGCGCGCGCCGAATCGCCGCACAGGGCGGAGCTACTCGAACTGCTGATTCACGAGCAGTATTTCCGGGAGGATCTCGATCTCTATCAGCCTACCGTCATGGACAAGGTGCGCGCGGCGTTGGATTGGGCGACGAGCAATGGCTA
>JBAZRU010000222.1:0-2568 GCA_041662805.1 Candidatus Hydrogenedentales bacterium
CCCAATGCCTCGGTTGTCTCGTCGTAGAACGGGTCCAACGCGCGGAGCAGGGCGCGGCTTCCGGAATTGCGATCGCGCGTGCCCGAGTCATTTAGAAACGCAACGTGCACGCGGTCGGAAACGTTGAGCGTGAAGTAGCGCCGATTGTCAGCGGGAAGCGCATCGTCGGGGATGCTGACAATCCCTTCGTAGGAAGCGGGCTGCGCGGCGCGAATGCGAAATGTAACGGAGGCGGTTGTCCCCGAAGCGACATCGACTTCGCGTTCAAGAGGCGCATCTTCTCCAAACTGGAGGCGGACTGGGATTCGTTTGGCTTCCGGACCGTAGTTGGCAAGTTTACAGATCACTTCCGTGTCCTCCGACACCACCGGCGAGCGCGGACGTAGCGCCACTTCCGTCAGCGCGGTGTTGGGCCGCACGGAATCGCCCACGCTGATGAAGAGGACCTTGACCTCCGCGGGAACATTCTTAAAGGCCGCGGCTGACCAGTTGGCCCGTTGGAAGTCGGAAACGATATGCAACACCTTGAACGGCTGCGGAGCTTGCGACAATTGCTTCACGGCCTCGGCGAGCGCCGCATCGACGTCGGTGCGTTCGAGCGTTGGCTTGGCGGTTTGTATGTCGCGCTTCAAGAACGCGGGATTCGCCGACGGCGTGTCGAACGACGGTACAGGGCGCAGTCCGGCAAGGATAAGATTTGCCGTGTCCTCGGCGGCCAGACTGTCCACGATGCGCACGGCGGCGGATTGCGCCCGTGCGAACGGAGAGAATCCTCCGCCTTGATAGGACATGCTCAAGGAAGCGTCGAGGAGAATCACGTGCGCGGAGCGGCCGCGCATGTTGGGCGGGGTGGTGACGCTCGCGTGCATGACGGGCTTCAGAAACGCCAGCAGCAAGAGCAGCACGAACGCCGTGCGCACGAGCAGCATGAGGAGGTGGCGCAGGCGGAATAGCGACGATTGGCTTGCCTGCGCGGCCTTGAGAAAGCGCAAGGTCGGGAAGACCAAGCGGCGCGGCGTCCTGCGGGTCAGCAGATGGATTAGGAACGGCGCGAGCAGCGCGAGCGCGCCTATCCAAAGCGCGGGATTCGTGAATATGAGTCCTGCCGGATTCATCGCTGGCCGTCGCCTCGCCGCAGGAGGTATCGCTGTAAGACAACGCTGTGCGGCGTCTGTGTGTTGACGTAGTGATAGTCGATATTGCGCGCCTTGGCGTACGATGACAGCGTGTCCATGAAAGCCTGCAATTCGCGCTCGTACTGCTCGGCGATATCCGACGGGCTTGTTGTAAGGAACTCGCCGTTCTCGGAATCGACGAAGTTGATGTTGGCCAAAGGCGGCAGTTTTGCTTCATACCGGTGAATCACGTGAAACAGGATGATCTCGAAGTTGCGGTGACGGTACATGTCGAGCGCGCGGAAGATTTCGAGGGGGTCATCCAGGAAATCGGAGATGACGATGAGCATGCCGCGCCGCTTGAACAAGGCGTAGGCGTCGCGCAACGTCTTGGAGATCGACGTCGTGCGGCCTGCGCGTTGGCGTTCGAGCAGGCTCAACACCGCGTTCAGATGCGTGAAGCTGCTGCCCGCCGGGACGTGCCCGGTAATCTTCTTGTCGAACAGCGTGAGGCCGACGCGGTCGCCTTGTTTGACGAGCAGATACGCGAGCGCCGCCGTGAGATACGACGCGTATTCGAGCTTGGAAATCTCGGGCGTTGGGAAATGCTGTTTGTAGTCCTTGCCGCCATAGCCCATCGACGCGCTTCGATCGAGGACAAGGTACGTGCTCATGTCCGTCTCTTTCTCGAAGAGCTTGACGAAGTACCGGTCGGTTCGCGCGTAGGCCTTCCAATCGATGCTGCGGATTTCGTCGCCGGGGTAATACTCGCGATAGTCTACGAACTCGGCCGCGGACCCTTTGTACGGCGACTTGTGGCCTCCGGCGTAGGCGCCTTCAACAATCACGCGCGCGGCGAAGTACAAGTTCTTCAGCCCGAGCAGTTCCTCGGGACCGAGGTACTTCCATGCATGCTTCTTGCTCGCCTTCTCGGGAGTAGTCGCCCGCTTAAGCGAAGGAAGCGGAGGCGGTTTTGGGAAATTGATCATTTGCCTCGATAGTCGGGCTCTTTGGCGGTCTTCAGAAGTCGCTCGACGATTTGCAGCGACGAGATGCCTTCACCGGTAGCCTTGTAGTTGGGAATGACGCGGTGCTGCAGCACCGAGGGCGCAACCGTCCGCACTTCGACGGTGGAGGGCGACGGCTTGCCGTGCAGAAGCGCCAGCGCCTTAGCCCCGAGGGTGAGGTACTGCGAGGCGCGAGGGCCTGCGCCCCACTCGACGTATTCGCGGACAAACGGATCCGCCTCCGCGCCCACCGGCCGCGTGGCTCTCGCGAGGTCGACCGCGAACTGCATGACATGCGCCGATACCGGCACGCGCCGCACCAGCGCCTGAAATTTCAGTACTTCTTCCTTGGAGAAGATGGTCCGTACAGGCGGGACTTCGCGCGCGGTCGTTTCCTCGACGATGCGAATGTCCTCGTCGCGCGTCGGATACGAAATGTTGATGCT
>JBAZRU010000222.1:2578-9680 GCA_041662805.1 Candidatus Hydrogenedentales bacterium
GAAGCGGTCGAGTTGTGCTTCGGGCAGCGGATAGGTGCCTTCGTGTTCGATCGGGTTTTGCGTTGCCAATACGAAGAACGGCGGTTCGAGGTGATAGCTGTGGCCCGCCGACGTAACGGTCAGTTCTTGCATGGCTTCGAGCAGGGCCGCCTGGGTCTTCGGCGGCGTCCGGTTGATTTCGTCCGCAAGCAGCAGGTTTGTGAAGAGCGGTCCTTTCACGAAGGACATGTGGCGTTGGCCCGAGGTGGTATCCGTCTGGAGTATTTCGGTTCCGGTGATGTCCGACGGCATGAGATCGGGCGTGAACTGGATCCGCCGGAACTCCCACCCCATGCACTGCGCCAAGGTGCGCACCAGGAGCGTCTTGGCCAGGCCCGGCACGCCGATGATAAGGCCGTGCCCGCGGGCAAACATCGCCGTCAACACCTGCAAGACGATGCGGTCCTGACCCACAATGACCTTGTGAATCTCCGCAAGCAACTCCTTGGTGCGCTCGCCAAACGCTTGCGCCAAGGCCACATCTTCGCTGCTCAGCGTCGGGGAAACCGTCTCTGTCGACATGGGGACTCCTTTATCTCGATTCAGTTCGCTCCAGCCACCACTACTGCGAACGGACATACTTGTCTATGGGTAACATGGCGTGATTACCAGATCCACCACCATGGCTGGGTATCTGCTTCGATGTACTCCGATTCATGCTTGTTTATCTGGAAATAAGGGATCATGAGGTCTTCCATGCTATATAGACCCGTTGCCGTCTCGGGCATATGCCGAATGGCAAAAAGCACCCCGTTCCCGAATGCCTCTCGGGCAATTGACTCATGCTTGAGGCGGATAGTCTGATATGGAGAACCGAAAAGTATCTCGTGAACGCCAATGATGCCTCCCGCTCTAAGAGACTTGATGGCGTCTTCGGGCATATCCAGACTCTGCGCGATTTTCTTTGCAGTGCCGGAGACTTCCTGCTTCTTCTTAAAATGCTCTTCCACGATTTCGATATCGGTATAGGGGGCAATGCGCTTCAGAATCTTGGCCGCGATGATCAGAAAGTTGATACCGAGCGTGATGTTTGGAGAATAGAGTACTCTGGTCCGCGTGGAAAGCTCGCTGATGAAATCCAACTTCTCCTTCGAGTAATTGGAGATAGCGCTGATGATGGTAACGCCTCGCTTGGCTGCTTCTTCTCCGTAGTACTCAATCCCTTGCTCAGAAGAGAAATCCACGATTACGTCCACGGGAAAACGTCCTAACAGCTCGGAGGCAGAGAACTCATCCTTCGGATAAATCAAGCCGGGCTCCTCAGAGTACACGCCCAGAAATTCCGGGACGGAGCGGTGCTCGAGGATTTGCGACTTGCGTAATACCCATTGGAGTTGCGTTTCCGTGGATTCCAGTAGAACGGACGCAACAGCTCTCCCGGCCCGGCCGAAGCCCATAAGTCCCACTTTCATGTCGTACCTCCTTTACGCTTCGTCCCCGGGCGCCAGAACTGGAACGGTCGTTTCCGACGCCTGCGCTGGAAGTTCGGTAACGGGCGCGGCGGCGGATACCGTCGTGACCGGCAAGGCCTTTTGGCCTTTACGTGTGTTATCCAACGAGAGGAACAGAATACGCGCGGCTTCTTGGGGGGCATGGAAGCCTGTGGAGTTTTCCGCCTCGACGAAGTCGAGCAGGAACGTCGCCTTGCGCTGGAAGTCTCTGGGGGCGGCAAGCTGTTCGTCGGTCGCGCCGGCGTCTTTGGCGGCCTTGATGCCGTCGATGAGTTCCATCAGCGCGTCCATCGCCGAAGAGCGCATCGAGTAGGTCCGCTCCTGGATGTTCTCGACGCGCGCACGCATTTCGTCTTCGGAGAACTTGTGGCAGGTCTGGCACGCGTTGTTGATGTTGAGCATCGGGCTTTGGACGTGGTGGTCGCTGATCTTCAATGCGCCGACGCGTTTGTAGGGCATGTGGCAATCCGCGCAGGCCACACCGGAACGCGCGTGAATGCCTTGGCTCCACATTTCGAATTCGGGGTGCTGGGCTTTCAGCATCGGCGCGCCCGTCTCGGCATGCGACCAGTCTTTGAACCCGGTTTCGTCGTAATACGCGAGGATCTCGTCGGCTTTGACGCCCTTCATCCAGGGATAGACCAAGCGTTTCTCCGGTCCTTTGAAATAGTATTCGACGTGGCACTGCGCACACACGTACGAGCGCATCTCCTGGCGCGTGGCCATTTTGTTCACGTCGTAATCGGCGATACCTTCCGTGGCTTTCTTGACCTTGATCCCTTCCAGGAAGCCGGGCCGCGTGACGCGGAGCGCCATGGTCTCCGGGTCGTGGCAGTCGATGCAGGCGATCGGGTGATTCACGAGTTTCCTCGCTTCCGGGAACTTCATCTGGTTCATCTTCTCGAAGCCGCGCATGAGATCCCCGTCGCCGAGCTTCTTGTACGGCACATAGATTGATCCATGGCAATGGATGCAAGTTCCCGGCTGGCCGACGGCTTGCCGCTCCGTATAGGTCTGGTCGTCGAGCATGTAGGCATGGCCGCGCTCTTCGCGGAAATCCTTGGCGAATGCGTACCCCGCCCACATGCGTTTCAGGCGCGGGTCTGCTTCGATTCGCGACTTGGACACGAGGGAGCGCGGGTCCGCGTCCGTCGGTGTCCTGGGTTCCGATTCGCTGCCGCCAAACTTCGTGCGGACCATGTCCACCGTCTGCTTGTATCCGTCGTACTGAAGCGGGAAGTTCTTTCCCCACAGAACGGGGTCTTCCGTTTCGTCGTCGAGTTCGACCACGCGGAAGAAGGGATTGCGGGCTTCTTGTTGGCGTTCGAACACGTTGACGAGCAACGCGGTTACGCCAAACGTTACGCCCCCTGTTACCAGTGCGGTGAGCAAGACGATCAGCAGCAATCGCCCGTACCCTCGCTTGGGCGATGATTCCCGTTCTAGACCGGCCCTATTCATGGTCTTCTCCTATGACGTGTTATTCGTGAATCGATCAACGCATATGCCCGACGGAAGGATGGCAACGAATACAGGACATCGGCTCGCTCGACGCGGGATGCGTGTCGATGGCCCGAACAATGTCCTGATGGCAATACCGGCATGCTTGCTCGGCAATTGCGTGGTTTGTTGCAGTTATTTGAATGGGTTCATGGAATTTGCCCGTCGTGAAGGCCAGGGAATGGTGGTAGCCGTTGCGCGCTTTGGTGAGGTATTTGCCGATGAAGTTGTGCGGCGTGTGGCAATCGTTGCATACGGCCACTGTGTGATGGCTCGACTTGGCCCAGCCGTCGAGGTGGTCTTTCATGACATGGCAATTGGCGCAGGCCGCCGGATCGTTGGTCATGTAGGAGCCGCCTTTGGCATAAATAAAGGTAAATCCCCCGACGCCGGCCCCGGCGCCCGCAAGCAGGCCCAGCACTGCCGCCGCGAGGAATAGTACTTTCGGTATCGGCATCGGTTGCTCCCGAATCGTTCGACACACCGCGGTCGTTTCACGCGCTCTAGCGCAGTATAGCGTACGATTACACCCTGGGAAAGCTCCGTCGCGTCTTTATGCGCCCGGCACGACGTACAGCCATTGTCCGGAGAATTCGGGTGAAATCGTCACGATGAGCAGTCCATTTTCCACACGGGACGGCACCGTCGCTCCGCGGCTTCCCGGCAACGGCCCTTGCGTTAGAACAACTACCTTTTCAGGCAATCCTACGGATGGGATGCGCACTTCCCCAGTTCCGTTTATCAGCGCCTGCAAAACCGCACCGCCGGGCACACGCCGCTCGGGCGGTACCGGGGCCCACGCGATTTGCGCAAGCGGCTGATCGGCAAAGGCAAAGGCCTTTCCATCCACGACTATCTGGTTAGACCCCGTTCCGGTGAATCCGATCAAATCGCCGGTTTCGTTCACGCGAAATGCGACCGCTTGCGAGCCCGAGTAGGTCACCGTATGTCCGCTGACCTTGAAGTCGGCCAAGGTCATCACGTCGGGGGGAAGCGGGTGCTGCTCCATATAGGCATTGTCTTGCTCTGCCTTGCGCGCGAATCCGCCGGGCCAACCCTCTTCCAGACTGCGGAAATGGGGCGCTATCGTGATGGTCCCGTTCGGAAAACGGCAGGCGAGATAGTCCGTTGTGCGCGAGACGTATTCCGGGTTGTCGTTGACGCCGGGGATGCGGCCCGTGGCCGGATAGGCCCCGAGGGCGTTCAGCGTTTCGAACCAGGTCCGCGTCTCGTAGCCCAGGCTGGCGGCTTGGTCGTCGCGCGGGCGGAAGCCCAGGAAGGTGGCGTTACCCCGTTGCGTACCAACGACTTCGCCCTTTACGCGGGCGACCGGAAGCGTCCCTTCGCGGGGCGTCACGGGGTAGATCCGGTCGACCAGGAAGTCGGTGAGGATGGTCTGGGAAGGGACGGCGGCCAGCGGACCCTCAAAGAGGACTTGGCGGCCGGGTGCCAGGCGGCCGTCGGTGTGCATCGGGACGAAGTCGACGCCGAACAGGTCCTGCCAGGCAGGGAGGGCGGATTCGCCTTCCAACGTAAACATGGGCACGGCGCCTGACCAAATGACGCGGCCTCCTTGGGCGGACAGCTCGGTCATCATGGCCAACAGGCGGGCGGATGGGAATGGCTCAAAGGTGGCCGCAAGGGTCGTGAAGCGGCGGCCAGCCATCTCGATGCCGCCGTTGACGACCTTTCCGCGTTCGAGGAGTTTGGCCTGGGTGACCATGTTGGCGTAACCATATTGGGTCATCCAACTGCCGAAGCGTTCCTCGACTGCCACGAGGTCGATGGGGTAGAGCATGAGGACTTCGCAGTCGCGGTGCTGCATATCCTGCACGAGGGCGAAGGTCGGGGAAGCGGCTGTGCCGTACGCGTTTACGAGGTTCTGGCGGCGCGCGGAGATCTCCCCGGGCATGCCCCAGTGCGCGCAATAGGAATAGGGCACTTCGTTGAGAATACCTGTCGAACAGGCCAGCGCCAGGGCGAAATAGTCGCGGTCAATCCAGCCGCCTTCGGGGTGGTCGTTGCCGTTGCCGGTCAGGAAATCGCCCCACTTGAAGTAGTCGGAGCAGGCGGCGGCGGATTGGTGCACCGTATCGGACCAGACGAAGTTCGAGGTGTATTCGTATTGGTATCGTTGGTGGGGTTCTTGACCCGTGTTCCACTTGTCGATGGTTGGGCTTTCGGCCCAGGTGGCGTGGGCGCGCGATTCGAGCCGGTGGCCCATACGGGATTCGGCGTGGCGCTTCGCGGCGACGAAGAGGTCGACGACGCCGTCTTGCAGCAGGTGATAGTACCGGGCGCGGAAGAGGGCAGTCCGCCGGATGTCTTCCGGCGTACCGCCGAAGACGTGCATGCCGCCTTCTTTGGCGCTGACGTCGGTCGCGGTGTCTTCCTGGCCGTAGCAGAAGTAGACGAGGTACTTGGCAAAATCGCGGTATTGCTCGCCGTAGGCGGCGGCATATTTGGCGGCAAGACCGTCGCTCACGTAGCGCAGGGCAAACTCGCCGTTGTCGTGGTGGTTGAAGTAGGCCCAGTCCTGCTGGATGTGCATTTCATCCGCGTAGGACCCGTTGAGCTTGACTCCGGCGTCGGCATATTTGTCCACCAATCCCGTGAGGAAAGGCAGGGCCTTGTCGCTGAAGTAGTCCATCTCGGGGGTGCGGTACATCTGCACGACGAGGACGCGGTCGAGCGGCCCCGCCTCGGTCATCCCCGTGCCGTAGACGCGTATCCGGCGCGCCTCGTAGTCACCTGCGCGGCGCGTGGCGCCTTCCCATGGCTCGACCTTGGCGGTTGCCGTAATCTCGACGATCGATGCGGGATCGACTTCGTTGTAGGGCGTGCCGCCAACGGACTTTTCGCTGAATGCGAACACGCGCACACCTGCGTCTTCCAACAAGACCGCGCCTTTGTTGTTGCCCCAGCGGCGCTGTTGCCACAGTTGGACGCTGTAGGTTCCGGTCTGCGGATCGCGGATGCCTTTGCGGTAGTGCATCCACGTGCCCGACTCACCAGTCTGGTCGCGGTACGCAGGGCCTATTTCGAGGGGGCTCAACAGGCTCAATTCCAAGCCGAGGCCGTACTGCTCCGCGAACTTACTGACGGCGGCGATGCGGCTGATGTACTCATCCGTGTCGGGCGTAAGGCGGCGGGGCTTGTCACCCTGGCCGGGGCGATACTGCTGGAAAAAGTGGTCGAACGCGATGGTCAGGGTTCTGTGACCGGCGGCCTTGGCGCGCTCGCACACGCCGCGCAGGGAATCTTGCCGGGGCTCAAACCCCAGGCTCATGTTGAACTGCTTGTCGGGGTCCGAGAGAAACTCGAGTTCCTCGTCGCTCACCAGGATGATGTGGGACTTTCCAAGCTGGAAACTCCACGGTCCTGGGAAGGCGACCAACTCGCCTTTGTAGACGTCCTCGGGCACGGGGTTCGTCGCGTCCTGCGCGAACGCGCCCAAGGAAATCCCCAACGCCATCAACCACGCTGCACACCGCATGCGAATACCCCCTGTCGAGTTGGACCGAACGTCTCAGGAGTAGACCACGTTTTCAGGGGGAATGTAAACGGCGGCAGGGCAACTGGGAACAGGGAGCGCCGATGATGGGGGGGTCACCCGTTGTCTAGTTTGACGATTCAAGGGTCCCTTGCCCTGAACGGCGCGAAGTCATGGGGGGGTGCCTCGTGCAGTTTGACGATTCAAGGGTCCCTTGCCCTGAGAGGCGCGAAGTCTTGGGAGGGGGTGCCTCGTGCAGTTTGACGATTCAAGGGTCCCTTGCCCTGAACGGCGCGAAGTCTCGGGGGGGTGCCTCGTGCAGTTTGACGATTCAAGGGTCCCCCGTATGGATCTGGGGTATGGGTCTTTGCGTTCAGGTATTGGGAACGCATCAGCATAGGTTTGAGTAGACATGGGCCGGTCCTCGTATGTTGCCCCTTATATATAGGCGCGTTTGTTGCACTGTGAAGCGGGCTAAAGGCTTTAAGCTAAAGGCTGTAGGTAGAATTTACGTGCGAGGAGGAGGCGATTAGGTCGGTGGGAAGACGCGCGGGAGACCGTTCGGTCGGGGGAGTGGCGGGGTCAGGAGACCCTGCCACAGCACGAGGGGCAGGAGCCC
>JBAZRU010000223.1:0-9609 GCA_041662805.1 Candidatus Hydrogenedentales bacterium
CCTTGTGTCTCCCCAAACCCTGGGTAACCAAATGCCTCACGCCGAGAAGCACTACAGCATAGGGAAT
Organism: Candidatus Hydrogenedentales bacterium; assembly: GCA_041662805.1. Classification (GTDB taxonomy): domain Bacteria; phylum Hydrogenedentota; class Hydrogenedentia; order Hydrogenedentales; family SLHB01; genus JAIBAQ01. Next base: position 68 of record JBAZRU010000223.1, read on the forward strand.
CCCGGCCTTGACCGTGTTCTGCACGGGCTGCGCGCGGGCGATAATATCGTGTGGGAAGTCGGCACGATTGTCGAGTACCGCGCCATGGTGCGCGCCTTTGTCGATCATTCGCTTTCGCAAGGCAGGGAGATCACGTATTTTCGATTCGCGCGCCACGCCCCCGTGCTGCCGGAGAACGACCGCATCCACGTCGTAACACTCCACCCTCAGGCGGGCTTCGAGGTCTTTCTCGACGCCATCCATCGCGTTATCGAAGCGAACGGCCGCGATGCCCTTTACGTGTTCGACAGCCTGTCGGATCTCACTGCCGACTGGTACTGCGACCAGATGGTGGGCAACTTCTTCGAATTGACGTGTCCCTACCTGTTTGAACTGGACACCATCGCCCATTTCGCGTTGATCAAGGGCGTGCACTCCCACTATGCGCTTGCCCCAATCACCGAGACCACGCAGGTGTTTCTCGAAGTCTATTCGCACGACGGCAAACTCTACGTGCACCCGACCAAAGTTCTGGGCCGCTCCTCGCCCCACATGTACATGCTTCACCAAATCGAAGGCGAGAAGGCCTTTCCCGTCACCGAAAGCCACATCGTCTCCGAGATCATGCGCGTGAGTCCGAGGTCCGCTCTCGGTCTTTCGCAGTATCAACTGGGTGTTTGGACGCGCACCTTCGTCCAAGCCGAATCGATTCTCGAGCAGGAGAGGCTTGGCCGCGGCTCGAAGGCCGCCGTCCAGGAGATCTTCTCGCGTGTGCTGCGCATGGCCATATCGCGCGATGAGCGCGTCCTGCAGTTGGCCGAAAAGTATCTCGACCTCTCCGACATGGTCGCCATCGGAAAGCGCCTGCTCGGCACCGGCCTCATTGGGGGCAAGTCCGTGGGCGTATTGCTGGCCCGCGCCATCTTGAAGCGCACCGACCCGCGATGGGAAACGTTGCTCGAAGCCCACGACTCTTTCTTCATCCCCTCCGACGTTTTCTACACGTTCCTTGTGCGGAACAAGTGTTGGGGCGTGCGCAAGCAGCAGATCAAGTCCGAACACTATCTCGATCTTCAAGGCGTGCAAGAAGCGCAACGCCGCGTGTTGGAGGGCCGGTTCCAGCCTCACATGGAGAAGCGGTTCGTCGACATGCTCGATTACTTCGGGCAGGCCCCGATCATCGTGCGCTCCAGCAGTCTGCTGGAGGACAACTTCGGCAACTCGTTCGCGGGCGAATACGACAGCGTCTTTTGCGTCAACCAGGGCTCGCCCAAAGAACGTCTCGATACCTTCGTCAACGCGGTGAAACAAGTTTACGCGAGCACCATGAGCGCGTCCGCGCTGAGCTATCGGGCGCGGCACAACCTGCTCGACCGCGACGAGCAGATGGGCTTGCTTGTTCAGCGCGTCTCCGGCGCTCAGCACGGCCATCTCCATTTCCCGCACGTCGCGGGCGTCGGATTCTCCGTCAATCCCTACGTGTGGAACGAGCACATCGATCCCGAGGCCGGCGTGTTGCGGCTTGTGTTTGGATTGGGCACGCGCGCCGTGGACCGTTCCGACGACGACTACACCCGGCTTGTCGCGCTCAATGCGCCCGAACGCAGCCCCGAAGCGCAGTCCGAAGGTGAACTTCGGTACTCCCAGCGGCGTGTCGATGTGCTCAACATGGAAACCAACGCACTCGAGACGCAGGATTTTGCCGACGTCGCCGCGGTGGCGAAAGACATACCACTTTCGTTTTTCTCCGCGCAAGACCGGCGGCAGGCGCGCGACGCCCGCGAGCGGGGTCTCTCGGAAAAACCGCCACCCATCGTGCGGTTCGATCGCCTGCTGTCGAAGACGAACTTCGTTCAGGACATGCGCGCCATGCTCCGTACGGTGGCCGACGCCTATGAGTATCCCGTCGATGTTGAGTTCACCGCCAACTTCAACTCGGACGGCACCTACCGCATTAACCTTGTCCAGTGCCGCCCGTTTCAGGTGTACGGCGCCATGGGCCTTGACAATGCTCCGCAGCACGTCGCTCCGGAAGATCTTCTCTATCAGTCGTCCGGGCCCGTGATAGGGCGCAGCCGCATCGATACGGTGGATTGGATTGTGTGCGTGTCGCCGACGCTCTACGGGCAATTGCCCATCAACAACCGCTACTCCGTCGCCCGGCTCGTAGGTCAAGTCATGCGTGCGTTGGGCGCCCGAAAGCCCGGTCCAATCATGTTACTCGGCCCCGGCCGCTGGGGCACCACCACGCCCTCGCTGGGAGTGCCCATATCGTTCGCCGAAATCAACACGGTATCCATCCTGTGCGAGATCGTCGCCATGCGCGAAGACCTTGTGCCCGACGTGTCGCTCGGCACCCACTTCTTCAGCGAACTCGTGGAAATGGACATCCTATACCTGGCCTTGTTCCCCAAACACGCGGGGCATGTCCTTAACCTTGATCTGCTCGACCAGTTCCCCAATCGTCTGGCCGAATTCGCCCCCGATTCCGCCGAGTTCGCGGACATTCTGCAAGTCATCGATGTCTCCGGTCTTGAAGACGGCAACAAGTTTCGCATTGTCGCCGACACCCTCAAACAACAAGCTGCCTGCTACGTGGAAAAGCCATAGCCCACATTCTGCACGGGCATTCGTTCCTCCTTGATGGTCCGTATTTGTCCTTGCTTCCCCTTGCAGGCTAGCCCTCGGCATGGTAGTCTCAACCCGGTGACGCGTTGCTATGAGCGAAGGACAAACGGACTCCCGTGGACTGGATTCCCGATGGCTGAGGGAGTGCAGGCATGCGCGGGAGAGGAGGCGGTATGACTGCGTTTTCTCGGTTTTCGTGTGGACGTGGGTTTCGCTCGTTGGTCGCGGGGGTAGGATTGGTTACCCTGTCGCTCGCCTTTACGGCAAGCGCGCAACTCCCGTCTTCGACCAACCTCGAAGGGTTTGGCCTCAAGATTTTCAAAGTGGAATCCGGTCTGTATCCGTTCGTCCAGGTCTACATCCGCACCTTCGATCAGGACGCACGCCCCCTCGTGAATCTCAACGAACTGAACATTGGCATCATGGTCAAAGGGCGTTCCTACGACCCCGCCAAGCGGCAGTACGTCGTCCAATCCGTGCGCAACCGCCAAGAAGCGACGCGTTCGGTCATCGTGCTTGATTGCAGCAAGACCATGGCGGGCAAACCGTTTGAAGAGGCATTGAAGGCCGCCGCCCGTTTTGTGGACAGCAAACGCAAGCAGGATCAGGTTGCCCTTATCGCCGTGAACGACGCGACTCCCGGCTACGAAGTCTTCTCGAACTTCGAGCGCGACCCCGATGCCCTCGGCCGCAGGCTCGCGGACATCAAGTGCGACAGCAACACGACGCGCCTTTACGACGCGATTGCCGCCGCCATGCAAATGTGCGGGATGGTGTCGCAGGGCGGCGTGCAGAGCACGGACGCCGAGTACGTCGTCTCGAATTCGATCATCGTGTTCTCCGACGGTAAGGACGAAGGCAGCGCCCTCTCCCGCGAGGAATTGAACAATCGCATCACGAACCTCAAGATTCCCGTGCCGATCTACTCGCTGGCGTATACGCGGATCGATGCGTCATTCCTGAAGAATCTCGAATCGCTTTCGAAGAACTCGTTCGGCGTCTACTTCCCGATCGGTGAAACGCTCGACCGCATGCAGCGGTGCGTGGAAGATGTTCAGAACATTGTCCAGAACGATTACGTGGTCACCTTCCGGAGCTATTTGCCCGTCGACGGCGAGGCGCATGCCCTCAAGGTCGGGCTCGAATATCCTTCACGTAGCGGCAAGATGACGTATCAGGGCGCGGATTTCGAAGCCATCGAACCGCCGCCGGTGGAGAAGATCCTGACGGAGCAGAGCAAAGTCGCCGCGGTCCTGAAACCGTTGCCGGACGGAAATCCGTACTTGCAGAATCCGCATCTGCAAGGCACTGCGGAGTCTGGCGCTGCCCCGGCAGCCCCTGCTGCGCCGGCAACACCGCCCGCCGCGCCAGCTCCGGCTCCCGCTGCTCCTGCGCCTGCAACTCCAGCTCCGGCGGCGCCCGCGGCTCCAGCCGCACCGGCACAGCAATAGCCGGATATTGGCCAGCTTCTATGCGGCGCGAGTGCGGATGTAGACTCGCGCCGTCCCGATTTGGGCTCGAAGTGGGGCGGTACGTTCTATGAGCGATCAAACGATTCCGTTGACGACGACAGGCACGCCGCAGGCGTACCTCGTGTCGTTGAGTACGTCGCTTGTCCATCGTGAGTACGCGGTGCGCTCGCGCGGCGTCGTCGTCGGGCGCGATGTCGATTCCGCCGATGTCGTCTGCTCCGGCTCCACGATTTCCCGGCGTCACCTGCGCATCCACGTCGAAGGCCCGTCGCGCATTTTCGCCGAGGACCTTAATTCGACCAACGGCGTGTATGTAAACGGCAACCGCATCAGCAAGGTGCAGCTATCCGAAGGCGATATCATCGGTCTCGGCGGAGCCCAGGCGAAGCATTTCAGCTTCCATCTGCAAAGCAGCAAGGGCCGTTCGATTGCCCTGAACATACCGGCGAAATCCGCGTGGAACATCGGACGCTGGGAGGGCAACGACATTCCGCTGCCCTTTGAATCGAGCGCATCGGCCTTGCACGCGGTGGTCACGCCGCGCGATGCCGGGCGCTTGCTGCTTACCGACAAAGGCAGCGCCAACGGCACTTGGGTCAATGGCCGGAGAATCACCAAGACCCCGCTTGAACCCACCGATGCCGTGACCATCGGCGGCACGGTCTTCCACTTCGAGTTGCTCGGCGACGGCGGCCTCCGCGTGTCCCGCCGCGATTGCGGCGAAGACATCGCCCTGGAATGCATCTCTCTGACGCGCGAGGTGCCGAATCGCTCGCGAAACGGCGCGCGCACCATCCGCATCCTCGACGAAGTGACCCTGGCGATACGGCCCGGCGAATTCGTCGGACTGCTCGGTCCCAGCGGCGCGGGAAAGTCGACACTGCTCAAGGCCATCAACGGCTACAACCCGCCATCGTACGGGTGCGTGCTGTTGAACGGCGTGCCCTTGTACCGCTGCTTCGACATGTTTCGCAGCACCATCGGCTACGTGCCGCAAGACGACATCGTGCACCAGGACCTCACCGTCGAGGCCAGCCTGCACTATGTCGCGCAATTGCGCCTTCCCGGCGATCTGTCGCTCGAACAGCGCAACGAATTGATCGACTCCACCATCGAGACCCTCGGGCTGAGCCACGTCCGCACCAGCCGCATCCGCGACCTGAGCGGCGGCCAGCGCAAACGCGTGTCGATCGGGTGCGAACTCATCACGCGACCCGGCTTGCTCTATCTAGACGAGCCGACCTCCGGCCTCGACCCGAGCACCGAAGAAAAGTTGATGCGCCATTTCCGTTCCCTGGCACGGCGCGGCACGACCGTCCTCATCACGACGCATATCCTCTACAACCTTGACCTGCTTGACCGCGTTGTCATCATGTCGCGAGGTCGTTTGGTCTTCTTCGGGACGCCCGAGGAAGCGCGGGTGTTCTTCGGGTCCAACGGCAAACCGCTGGAAAGCGCGACGCGTATCTTCGACATCCTCGAAGGGGAGTTGCAGGAAGGGGCGGACCCCGCACAGGACCATTCGCCCGCGACGGTCGCCGCGCACTACCAGCGCAAGTACGCCGAGTCGGAGTTGTACCGGCGGCACGTGCTCAACGAACTCGCGCCAACTTCCCAGGAAATGCTCGCGGTCAGCCGTGAAGGCGACGGCAAAGCCCAGGTCACGGCAGGCAAGAATCCAAATGCCGCGGAGCATCGCGCGCTTCTGGCAAAGCCCCTGCGCAAGAGCAAGACCGGCGCCCCGTGGCGACCCTTCTCGTTCCGATTCTGGCTTACTCTTACACGCCGCTACATGGCCATCAAGTCCGCGTCGCTACGCCAGATCGCGTTTTACCTGGCCGTCCCGCTCGTGCTTGCTCTGGTGACGCTTTCGTTACGGTCACCGTCGTTGCCGGACGAGGCGGAACTCGCCAAGACCAAGGAGTCCATCGCGCAGCAGATTCACGGCGGGCCGTATGACCTCGGCAACCCGATGAAGGCCCTGCTCGCGCCGAAAGGAGTTGACGATCCGCGTCCCGCGGAAGACGTCGTCTTTGCGTTGAAACACGAGGGGCTGCCGAATCTCCCGACGCCGCTCAGCGTGTTGCTCATGTTCGTGATGACCGCCATTTTTATGGGAACGCTGCTCGCGTGCCTGGAGCTGTCCACGGAACGCGCGATCTATCAGCGCGAACGCATGGCCAACCAGAAGATCGCCGACTACCTCGGGTCCAAACTGCCGTTCCTGTTCATGACCACGGCCATTCAATGCCTGGTGTTTATCATCATCTGCCGTCTGAAACCGGGCCTGCGCGACTTTGACCTCGTCGGGGCCTACCTCGCCATGGTCGCGATGGCATGGGCTTCTGTCACCCTGGGACTGTTCCTAAGTGCGCTGGACCCGACCCCCGGCCAGTTTTCCGTGATTCTCGCCATCGTGGCCGTCCTGCCCCAACTCGTGCTCTCCGGCGGGCTCGCCCCCGACTTCTACGAAGGCATGCCCGGCGTCATGAAAGTCATTGCCGCGATTAGTCCCGCGCGTTGGGGCCTCGAAATGCTTATGACCGCCTTCTACTGGCATCCCGAGCGCGCGGCCCTCGGCTGGCTGGAAACCTTCGTCCCTGAAACGATTGGGTTCGCCTACGGTACAAAGGTGTATATCAAGGATGTAGGCGTCTTGGCCCTCCAGGGGGTATTATGGTTAGTGCTGTGCGCGGCAATCTTGCGGCGTCAGGACGCGGTGAAGTAAACGTCGAATTATCGGTAATGAAACGGCAACTCATTCATGACAACGTCGATTGACTCGAATCCAGCACCAAAACCCGAAGGGCAGCAACCCGAGCTTGCCACGTTGGGGCGGTTTTCTATCCGCCAGTGCCTCGGCCAAGGGGGCATGGGCACGGTCCACCTTGCGGAAGACTCGCGCCTCCGCCGCCTCGTGGCCATCAAGAGCATTCGCGAGGATCTCTGCAAGAACGAGGAGGTGCGCAAACGCATCGAGCGCGAGTGCCTGCTTCACGCGCGCATCGGTTCGCACCCGCATATCGTCACGCTCTACGACCGCCTCGACGAAGGTGACCGCATTTATCTCGTCATGGAATATGTCGAGGGCAAGACCCTGGACGCCCTTATGGACGACGCCCAGACCGATCCCCAAGCCCTCACGTGGAAAGACAGCATTCACATCACCATGCAGGTCCTCGACGCGTTGTCTCGTATCCACACGCAAGGGATCGTCCATCGCGACATCAAGCCCAGCAACATCCTCGTGATGAAGAACGACTCCGGCGAAACCATCGCCAAGCTCATGGACTTCGGCATCGCGCGACTCGAAGACAGCGAAGCCTTTGCCACCGCGGTCACAAAAGAAGGTTCCGGCGGACCGGGAACGCCCACCTACATGGCCCCCGAGCAGATTGACCGCCAGACCTTTGGCAACGTCTCTCCTGCCACCGACATCTACGCCGTGGGCGTCATGCTTTACCAACTGCTCTCGGGCACGCCGCCCTTCACGGGCACGATCACCGAGGTGTTCCACGGGCACATCAACGTCGAGCCGATCTCGCTGGAGCGCGTGTGTCCGCATCCCGTCCCCGCGGAGCTGCTTGCCGTCATGCGCCGTGCGTTGGCGAAGCATCCCCGCGACCGCTTTGATTCCGCCCGCGCGATGAAGGACGCCCTCGAACAGGCCTCGCACGCCATCTCCAGCGACGCCGTAGTGTATCGCCGCGCGACCGCCGAGAAGACCCAAATGGAATCCGCTAAGACCTTGGCTGTCGATCCCGCATTCGGACCGCCGGCGGGCTACGAAAAGGGCGCTACCATCATTACTGGCATCGGCACGCGCATGACCCGCCGCAAGGCCAGCACCTCCGTGCTCATCGTGGCCACCGCGTGTGTCGCGGTGCTCTTCATTGCCGTCGGCGCGTTTCTCGCCCTGAGACGCGGCGGCGATGCCGGCTCGACGACTCCGGTAGCCGCGCAGGACCCGGGTGTGGCCACGGCTACCGCAGACCCGGGCGCTACGACGGATCCAGGTGCTGTTGCCCCACCTGTAGACCCGGCCGTCACGGCGAGTGCTTCGGCATCGGCTCTACCCGCGAGTCCCACCGACGTGCAACCTGTCAGCACGTTGGAATCGCCGCCGGCTGAGGCCCCCGCCGATTCCGCCAGCGGTGGAGCTATGGCGGCCTTTTTGGAGCGCCGCGGCGCTGCCGAACCCGCGCCCGCCGCGCCTGCGCCAGCCCCCGCACCCGCGCCGGATACGTCCTCGCAACAGCAAGGGTCCGCTTCGGCAGCCTTGACGGCGTCCTCGACGACGCCGGATACGCCCGCGCCGGTTGCCGCGGAGCCGCCGAAGCCGAAACCCAAACCGGCGCCTGCAAAGTCTGAGACAAGCACGGTTGGCGCGAAGCCGGTTGAAAAGACGCCGGATAAGCCTGAAGTGAAGCCCGATACGAAAGTGGACGAACCCAATATCCTGCAGGGCATAGAAGTTAAGACACGCAGCGAGAAGATTGCCGAGTAATAGTTGAAACGGTGGCGGAATTCGCCGCCGAGTGTAAGAGTTAAGTCTACGGAAGAGCCGTCACCAGACCGGCTCCCGAATGAGGAGGGTTAACAGCCATGTACCGCAAAGAGTATCGTTCGATTGTCGTCTGCATGATTGCATTCGCGTTAATTGCCGTCGGTTGCGAGACGACCGGCCAGTCCACCGGCCTGGGCGCGGCACTGGGTGGCACCGCCGGGGCAATCATCGGCCACCAGTCCGGCCACGGCTGGGAAGGCGCGGCTATTGGCGCGGCCGTTGGCGCCTTGGCCGGCTACGGCGTGGGCAAAGTAAAGGCTCGCCGCATGCGCACCGCACAGGAAACGGCAGCGGAGAACAACTACAAAGCCGAGCAAGGGTTCCAGATGATGCCGAAGGGGGCAACCATTGAGCCCAGCACCGCCAAGCCCGGCGAAACCGTCGTCGCCACCCTCGACTACGCCGTCCTCGGCACTGGCGATAGCGGCGTCGAAGTCGAAGAGACGCGTGTCCTGAGCCAAGGCGACAAAGAGATCGGCAAGCTGTCGCAGGAAAAGCTGAATCGCACCGACGGCACCTGGCGATCCACCGTCGAGTTCAAGATGCCCAACAACGCCAACAACGGCGTCTACAAGATTGCCCAACGAGCCAGCGCCAAAGACCAGAACATCGGTCAGACCGTGGCCTTCGACTTCAAGACCGCCATGGGCGACAAGCCCGGAACAGTCACGTTGGTAGCCTGCGCAGCCCAATAAGTTCGTACGAACGTTGAACGTTGAACGTTGAACGTGCGAACGTGCACACGTTGCCCGTTCGCACGTTCGTATGTTCGCACCCAATCTTGCCCGCACGGCCCGGCAATGAGTACAATGCCTAGCTTGATGCAATCCCTAAGGTGGTATTTTCATGGCAGACAAAGCTGGATACGTTAATTATTTCGAGGTCCTGGAATTGGA
>JBAZRU010000224.1:0-9603 GCA_041662805.1 Candidatus Hydrogenedentales bacterium
CTTCGTCGACGGAGAGCTGCGCTATTGCTGGTTTGGCATGGACCTCGACGACGATAGCGCCATGTGGAGCCTGGCAGGCTACGAATACGGAGGCCCCAGTTTCTTTGAGAGCGACCCGTATGGCGACAGCATGATCTACATGAACAAGCTCGATACGGAATCCGGGGGCTGGGCGCCTATCTCCGAGTGCCCTTTCGCGTTCTACGATACGGACAAAGACGGGCAGACCGAGGTCGTCATTCGTTGCAGCGCGGTGCCGCTGAGTTACGATCGCAACGCGGACCCCGATTACGCCAACGATTACGCCCACTTTGCCGCGCCGTGGAAACCGGCCCTTGCCCACATGGGCATCGTGAATATCCGTTACAGCTTCGATATCGACGGCGGCAGCTCGAAGGCCATGCCATTGCACCACGATTTTGGCTTCAACCTCGTCGGCGCAGCGCCGTATGAATACGCGGGCATGGGGCACTTCAACCAGAAGCGCCGTCCACCGCAGGTGACTGTCATGACGCCTTGGGAGAATTTGCGCGCCATTAGCGACACATACGCTGCGCGCGAGACCGGGTTCAGTTGGCACGAGCACTCCGATGACACCATCGCTATTGGCTATGGCGAGCACGCGGAACAGGATTTCCGGTGGGAAGGCGTCTTCTGGACTTGGGAACGGCGTTTTATGGAGAACACCGGCGGGCCGAACCAGAAGTGGAATGTGCGGCGCGAATACAGCACTGTGCCTTCAGAGAAGCGCGAACTCTATTACAGCGGCATCGACGCGCGCATCCATCTCAAGAACGCGAAAGAAGGCTGGTTGCAAGTGGGGCATTTTGCAGGCCTCGGGGCCGTGGGCGAAATCCGCATGTTCGACACGAACGGCAACGGCTACTTCGATCGCTGGGAGTACGACTTCGGCGAATGGCGCCGCGTCGTGAATGTGTCCGACGAGCGAGCCGAAGACGTGCCGTGGGACTTTGAGGCCCTGGGCAAACGCTACACCGAGACTATCCTGCCCACGGCGGACACTACCAGCCGCCTGTTTATGGCGGCCATGGCCGCGCGCCGGGCTTTTGAGCCCGAGCCTAAACTTGTTGCGGCCGCAGGCGGGGATCCCGGCAACTTCCAACGCTACGCCCAAGACGTACTTCGCGAATTACAGTACGCGGATTTCTATACGCATTGGTCGGGAGTCGCCGCGCGAGCGCTTGCCAGCCAGCCTGTGGACGACCTGCGGAAGTTAGATGCCGAAACACGCGCGTCGCAATCTACTTCCCAGACCGCGTGGGAACTGCGGGGCCTCCTGTCGCGAATCGATGTGCTGTATGGGCAAGGTCATTTGGAGGAGGCTGCACGGCTCATCGAGGAGTCCGAGCAAATCTTCCGCATTCCGCAGGTCGAACCCGCACAGCAGAAAGCGCCATGACGTTCGGCGCGTACATCTCTCCGAGCCACTAGTCCGCGCGGAGGTCTCCCTCGATCTGAAAGACGTGGGCTCCATTGTCTCGAGGATGGTCCGCGCCGCCAAACGTGTCGTAGTGGATAAGACAGGCCTTTACGCTTTGGTCACTCCCGCGCGACCAATCAAGCTCGGCACTGCCTGGCTGATTGAGGCTTATCTTCTTGCTACCTGAAGCGGGGGTGGAGGCTTCGGCCCAAGTGCCCCCCGCAAACGCTATGGCACCCCGGTTTCGCAGCAAGCTTACAGCCCCGTCGCCTTCCAGCGTGATGTCATCCGGGAACTGCGCCTTTCCAGGACCGAACAGAATGTGGTACATGTTGGCTTTTGTTTGGACAAGCAACGCAGACTGGCCGGGCACACGTGTGACCGATACCAGGTTCGGCTCGGTTTCCCACGCGTCCCACACCGAGAGAAACGGTCCATCTTCCGATCGGCGTACGCACAGGGTCTGACAGGCCGGGTGGTCCTTTGTCACGACTGCGTTGTCCACCGGAAAAGTCTCCAGCTTATATACCTGCGCGCCGGGCATGCCCGGCATGGTGACGCGAGACGTCACGCCGTCCACCAGCCACTCGGCCGACCAGTTCTTGTCCCCCCCGCCTATGGAGGCCGCATCATTGCCGTGATACAGCCAGTCGGCGGGATCGAACGGCGCCGATTCCATTGCCACGCTGCACGTCGGCGGTCCGCCCGCATGCTGCACCAACCAGTCTTTCGTGGCGCCGCCGCGCACATCGAAACAATCGATAACGAGGTCCTCGACCAACGCCACCGAACGTCTGTAGACCGTGGTTTGAGGGTAGATGTGGTCCCCGCGCACTTCGGCAAACTTCATCACAGAACCGGAATAGAACACGGCGACTTCAGGCACGCTCCCGTCTTTTAGCGCCTCGCCCTGTGGCTGAGTCAGTTTGTCCACAACGACGGTCGTGTGCGATTGGGTCAAGGTCCCAAGTTCGCGTGTCACATCTTCGTTGTAGGGAGTGCCCTTTTCCAGGGCAAGAAGCTTCCCGCGACTATAGAGTGTCAGGCCAAGCCGGTCTGCATGCTGATGGCCCCCGCCTGCCTTGAGTGCGTTTAACCCTACCCAGAGACGGTTGCCTTCCCACTCGCTGCGCAGGGAGACCCAGCCGCTGGACAGATACGAGCTGGTGAACGGCGTATCCTGGTGCACAATCTCCGGAGCTCCCCAGAGCAGTCCTACCCATGATCGGTTCTTTCGCAGGGTTTCGTAATCTCCGACGCCGCGCACATCGTAGTATCGGTAGCCGACTTCGGCGGTGGTCGTGTACGAGTCCATGCCCGAACGGGCTGTCATGGAATCGCCGACTACCGGCATGGTGCGGTCCGGCATGGCCATTGACATGAACCATTCAAGCGCGTTTTTGACGGTCTTTCCCGCGTCGTTTTCGGCACTGACGCAATCGTACTCCCGGGCGGGAAAGCGTTGCGGGTCCATTTGCGAAAGATTGTGCGTCAACACGGAAAGCTCGCAAAATGCGAACATAGGGTAGAGGTGATAGCCGGAACACAGTTCCCAATACGCTCCATCCGGGAGGAAATTCTTCGCGGCAATTCGCCGAAGGCTACGGTGTTCCGGCGCCTTCTCCGGCGTGAATTCGCCGTATCCGAGACACCAGTCCACCAAGTCGTCTCGCTCAAGGCACGCGCCAGTCTGCATGATCGTGCGATACCACTGATAGACGTTGTTGTGGTCGTACGTATAGATGGGTTCCAGCATTACGTCATCGAGCATGCGCTTCAATGCATCCGTTTCGAATCGCGCCCTTTCCTCCGCGGGCATGCCTTCCCGGCACAGTTCATACGCTACCGCAAGGTCCGACAGCACCTTGCTGTCCCCCTCGCGCTTGTAGGTAAGGACTCGAACGGAATCTCCGTCCTTGGCATGGTCCGTGGGGGAAATCCGGATCGTATTGGCAAACAGGCCCAGTAACTCCCGGCTGCGGGCTAGATACGCATCGTTCTTCTCAACGCGCCCGATGACCGCCATGTCGGACGCAGCCTCCGCTGCTTGCAGATAGAACAGGCAGATCCAGCCGTCATACATGGTTCCGTTGTAGATGTCGCCTTTCGGGTAGATGCCCGCGTCCGTATCCGGGGCATAGGTCTTGCCACACGCCGTGCACTCGAACTTGTCGGGGTTCAGCACCTCAAATTTGAGACGGACCCGGCAGTCGGGACAGGAGAAGTTGTGGTAGACATTGCCTCGGCGCTTCGGGAAGACCCTTTGCAGATCGCCGGGCGAAGCGTTTACCCAAACCGACGCTCCTGCCTTGCGCGCGTCCCATACAGGGCGCGCCCACGCCTGCGACTCAAGCTTCTGCCCGACTTCATCAAGCGTTTGGCTGGTCACCAGTCCCGCGGGATGCTGCCATGCCGCTGCGCCCATGATGACGGTGATGACGACAGCAACCATACTCTCCAGTCCTTTCTCAGCCGTTAGTCCAGCGCAGCCGAGCGGTTTTGCACCGGCAGTGCGAACAGCACCGCTGCGACCACAGTGAGGGCACAGGCAATGCCGAGGCCGAGCGATGCGGAAACGTCCATGAGACGTCCAAGGCCCATCGGCACGAGACCGGGGATCATTGCCGTGAGGTAATACACGCTCAGATAATCCTGGTTTCTCCCCTTCGGTGAGTAGTTCAGGATTTCCATCAGCACAAAGCTGTAGATAAAGCCGCCGAACCCGGCCAGCAATTGCGGAAAGAGCTGTCCCGCGCCGTGAACAAACGGCGTCATAACAATTGCAGCCAAAAGGATGATCGCGTTGATGGAACAAACGCGACGGGCGCCGATGCGGTCCGCCAGAAAGCCGAAGGCCATCATCGCGAAGAAGCCGACCACGGGACGAATGCGAATCAGGAGCGCTACATGATCGTTGGTGAAGCCCCGCTCATTCTTGGCGTACATCAAAAGCATTGTCCCTACGCCGGCGACGGTGGCTATGCAGGCCGCGGCAACGAGAAATCGGCCATAGCTCTTGTCCGTCCGTAGGATTCCCAGAAGGTCGTGGCCAAACCGCCGGAAGCTCCTGCGAGCCTCGTCCGGGGCCGATTCCGCAGGGCTCTGCCTCCAGAGTAGCAGCAGAAAGACGGCCAGATAGCCGCCCAAGCCTGCGAGGATGAGTCCGGCGCCATAGTTGGCGGGCCATGGCAACGGTGAACCCGAGCCAATCAGCCACGCCACCACATTCGCGGCGAGCAGGCCCACAACCATGGTCACACTGGTGCAACTGCCCATAATCCGGCCCCGGACTGACTCCGGAATCGAGCGGTGTAGCATGTCCCAGAAGGGTAGAACCGTGGTGCCGACAAACAAGGCATTGACCAGAGTCGCAAGGAGGATCATATTTCGCAGAATGGACTCGTCCCGGGTCAGACACAGAGACAAGCCCAGCACCATCAGGGAACCGTACAACGGCACGGACAGCAGACCGTAGGCCATCTTCTTGGAGGTGCCGGGGCGCAGCACCCAGCCCATTAGCACCACGGGAAGATAGCCGACACTTGACGCCGCCACGGAGGGAAACATTGCAACCCAGGACGGCGCCTTCAAGTCTCGCGTCAAGTTCGGTATGAGCACGGTCATATCGGCAAACGCGATGGTGAAAGCGAGCACACCAAAGGCGCTGAAATAGATGACCGTGTTGTGAAGCAGATTACGAGGTTGTGAAGTTGCTTCTGTCACTTCTGGTCCGGATAGCGCAGCTTACGGTACTCCGCTGCAAATGCGGCGCCGTCGTAACCGGGCTCGTCCGCTTTCATTTCATCCAACAACACGTACCGGTCACCGTTCATCCAGGAGCGCCGTGCCGCGAGTGCGCACAGTTCCGGTTCCATGAGCGCATGCATCGGAACCGGTGGCACATCCGTGACGCCGGCAAGATAGGGGAGCACCGCATTCAACAGCGCGCGGTACAATGCGGACGGGTCGGCCTGATATTGAAACACGCTGCGCTCCGTAACAACGGTTGCATGAAACGGGAGCCACGAATCCGTCCTGCCTATTGCAAGCAACGCCTGACGCCCATCCTTCCAGGTGACCTCAATCCGCCTCTGCATGGCAAACCCCAGATGACGGACGCGCTCAATTCCCTGCCCCATAATCCCGCTCAGCATTGCGTAGGCATGAATGCCGTAGTTGAACTCGTCGACACCGCACCCGCAAAAAACCGTGTGCGGCCTGCCGCGCTCCGCCTCCGGCTGAGCCAGCCATGCCGCAGTCTCGGCGCAGAACCGCAGCGACGATCCGCCGGTGATGCGCGCGCCGCCATCCGCCCACGCCTGAATCTGATTGAGGTCGCGCATGCATCCGGCGAGCGGTTTGTCGAGCAGGACCGCCTTGCCCGCTTCGACAAACGGGCGCGCCTTCTCAACGTGCGTATCCCAATTGCATCCGTGGATAATCACGCAGTCGACGTCGGGAAGCATTGTGTCAAGCGAGGGATAGACGTTTGGCACACCGCGCTCGGCTGCAAACGATTGCGCATACCCCGCGGGATGAATGGTGCCGCTGTCCCACACGCCCGCAACCACATGTCCCAATTCTCGCTCAATGGGAATCCAGTTCTGCGGATGTGACGTGTCGAGATCGACAATGCCCAGCCTCATACCGCCGAGATCCTTCGTCGCGATGGGACGCCGCTAGACACGGTTCTTGTCCGCGACTTCGCGCACGATGTCCGCGGCCAGTTCACAATGTACCTTCTCATACTTGTCACAGAATGTGGACCAACGGATAAACGTTTCCAGGAACTTCGAGGCTGTCGGGCAGGACTCCGCCCCGTACTCGTGGCGACGGGAGGCCGGCGGCCGGGAGTACGGATACACGCCTTCCGCGGCACGCGTACGAAGAAAGGTCAGCGCTTCCGGCAAAAGGTAATACCGGGCCGTTCCCGCGCCGGGTATCCCCGCTTGCAGGACCTGCTGCGCGAACGCCTCTGTCGTGCACCGGAAGGCAGCGGCCTCGATGTTGAACCCTGCCATCCAGCACGAATAGACGTTCGTGTCCTCGGGTATCGGCAGTGCCGCTATTCCGGGGATGTCGTTTAGAAGCCGGTAGAGCAAGCGCGCCATCGTGTCGCGCCGCGCAACCTGTTCGCGAATGATCTCAAGCTGCGCCAGACATATCGCTGCGGTGCAATTGGGCATCCGGTACGCGTAGCCCGCATCCGCGTGGATCCGGCCGTACGACGGCACGGCAACGCCGCCGCGGCTCTGGCCAATGTACCGTGCCCGTTCCGCCAACGCGTCGTCATTGGTAACCAGACACCCGCCGACATCGGAGCCCATCGTCTTCTCCGCGTCGAATGAAAATCCCGCGACATCTCCCAACGTTCCCGCTAGGCGTCCCTTGTACTCGCCGAATACGGCCTGGCACACGTCCTCGATAACAAGAAGACAGTGATTCTTGGCCAACGCGTTGATACCATCCATATCATTAATCAGGCCGGTCATATGCACGCACAGGATGCCGCGCGTGCGGTCCGAGATACATGGGGCGATGGTTTCAGGCCCGAAGTTGACTGTGCCTGGCATCGCGTCCGCAAAGACAGGAATGAGATTCTCCGCGATCATTCCCTGTACAGTTCCGTAATCCGTGACCGGACTCACAATGACCTCGTCGCCGGGATTCCATCCGCACGCGAGCGCGAGCACGTGCAGCGCAGGCGTGCACCCCGGCGTGCCGACACAATGTTTTACTCCCAGCGCCTCCGCAAAGGCCTTCTCGAATCGGCCAAGCATATCGACGGTCAGTCCGCTGTCGACCACTTCCTGCAAATATGCCGCAGCGTTCGGGCCGATGCTTCGGGGAAACGGTGTAGGCAATTTTCCTTTTTCGTCGAGATGCGCCTGCGCGCCCCATTGTGCACGTTTGGGTTCACTGCTCACTTCTTTCCCCCCTCCGACAACAACCAGGTTACAACTTCGTTGGGTTCCGCCACCCACACATCATCACCGCCAACCGCGCGAATCGTCGCAAACCGCTGCTCCAATTCCTGGGTCGTGCAGTCTTTTGCGGGATGGATCGGGCGGTCCGGCATCGGACAGTGGCAATAGTCAATGATCCAGCCTTCGGTGTCGATTGCCTGGTGGATGCGTTTGTATGGATCGAATACGGAAAAGAACGGCGCGGGATATTCCGTGTGTAGCGGAACGCGGCCCAGGTTCAAGAGATCCGTCTCGATCGTATTCACACGATCGTAAATGGTAAGCACCGAGTGGAATCCTGCTTGCGGTGCGAATGCTTGCGATGCGGGATGCCCGGTGTTGTCACCAGGCACGCAAAACATCCGTACTTCCATGCCTAGCGCGTCTTCGATCACGTGGCGCGCCTCCACCACCTCCACCGAAGCGTTTTCAAATGTCACGCCACAGTGGGTCATGCTGTGGCACGATACCCCCCATCCTTCGCGAATCAGGTCATGGACTTGTGTCCGCGACAGAATCATCATCCCGTGGTAACTGCTCCCCGGCAAGTTGCGCGGCACGCCGATTTGGCTGGACACGAGTGCCACGTGTCCCGGCACCCCGTATTGAACATGCAGTGGATGCGCGTAGCGAAGCAGGTCCTCGCAGCCTTCGTCATACGTAATCGAATACACCCACTTCTTGCCGTCTTTCCAGGCCATGCTTACAAGCCCACTTTCGGTTTTACGAGGTCTCCGTACAAGTCCGGGCGCCGAATCATGTCGTACATCGTGCGCATGTTGCCGCCGTAGCCTTCTCCCCAGAACTGCATTCGCCATTTCGGATCGAACTCCGATATTGCGATACCGTCATGGTGTGCCGTCGAAACGATCACGCGCCCGTCCGGGGCGATGACTTTGGCGTACCCCATGTGTTTGCCCGCCAGAAACGGTTGCGTGATATAGCGCGAAAGCGCCAGATACATCCCGCTGTCGATCGCGCGCGCCTTCTCCAGGGTTTCGAGCATATCGCCCGTGTAGTCGAGGTACATGGTGGATAAGCACACCAAGTCGGCGCCTTTCAGGCCATAGATCCGGAACATCTCGGGGAAATGGATGTCCATGCAGATCGCGATGCCAAGCTTCACGCCTTCAAAGTCGAACACCGGAAACGGGTCGCCCATCTCGTCCGGCTCGGTGAGAATGGCTTCCTCCGTGGGCGCGGGATGCTTCTTGCGGTAGAGGCCCAGAAGAGATCCGTCGCGCCCAAGCAGAAAACCCGTGTTGGAAAAGCGATCCCCGTTCTTGACGGATAGGGTTGACACCACGCCGATGCGCGCCTCGGCTGCTTTGCGCTGGAATGCCAGGAAGACCGGATGCTCTTCAAGCGGATGCGCGCCGTACGAACCACCCGCGATGATATCCGGTTCTTCCGGCAGCAGAATCAGGTCTGCGCCACGCCTGCCCGCCTCAGCAATGGCATTCATGCAGTTTTCAATGACGATACTGAGGTCACCCGGTTCGGGACGGTCAATGGAAACCACCGCCAGACGGAAGAGCTGCGTCATACCCAATACCTCACCGTTGCGAGGGGGCATGGTATCATTTGGCCAGGAACGGGGCAAAGCCGAACGGAGCCAGGTGGACTGTGCTGTGCGATGAATGAAGTGAAGCAACAAGCGCTCGCACGACGCTACGAGTTGGGCGAGGTAGTCCAGTGCGTACCGCTCGACGGAACGCGTAACCGGAACTATGTCGTGCGCACCACATCGGGCGAGTGGTTCGTGCGCATGCGCTATGCGGGATATTCAGCACAGGAATGGATTGACTTCGACTGCGCGGCGATGGTGTTTCTGCACAAACGGGGAGTCCCTGTAGTGCCGCCTCGACCGGCGCCCAATGGACAGCTTTGCTGGAACGACGGCACGTCGGTATGGCAGGTCTTTCCTTTCGTCCAGGGCAACACGCTCACGGAAGGGGACATCGCTCAGATTCGCGGCCTCGGCAAATCCCTGGCGCGCTTTCACGCAGAAGGCGAATCCTTTGCTTCCCGCTACGAAAAACTCGGTCCTCGCGGCGAAACCTGTCCAAGCGAAATCCTGCGCATCTCCGATGCCATCGAATCCGAATCGCCGAATTGCGCCGCACCTCTGAAGCGATACCGCGAGTGGATTGGAGAAGCCGCCGCGACACTTTCCGGTGACCGCTATTCTGTACT
>JBAZRU010000225.1:0-9603 GCA_041662805.1 Candidatus Hydrogenedentales bacterium
CATCGAGCAGTACGGATTGGACGCGGCCCCGTAACCTCGCACTTTATCCAGCCCTTACATTTCTCTGGATAGATCTTGTTCACCCCCTCAAGCATTAATGAGTCGCGGTCGAGTGTCTTGTAGTCTCCCGTGACCAACATTGATGGCGGCAGCCTGCCGGTCGAAACTCCCTCAGAGTCGCAAGTCTAGCCTCGGTATGTCTATGGGCGATCGGTCCCGAATTGGCACGGCGCCTGCGTATTTATAAAATATGTGTTCTAGTAAAGGAGTAGTAAAGAAAAGTAGTATGTAGTAAAGATGTGGTAAAGGAGGTGCAAAGGCAAGGCAAAGATTCGAGTGGTTTCGTAAAGGTGGCGTAAAGGCTTGGTGCCGGAAATCCCGGCTCCGCGATAGCAGGAACAAATTGAGGCTCGGTTTTTGTCGAAGGGCGTCCTTTGGTCTATTGGGACTGAAGGTAACGCGGGACGGCAGCCGCGAAAGGAAGAGTGAGGACTATGAAACGATTTCGTTTTGGACTGCTGCTCGCTGCAGCGCTAACCGTCTCCAACGGAGCATTTGCCGCAATCGTGCCCGGAGAGCCAAACGGTTCCGAGGGGTCGAGTGTGTGGTTGTATCAGATCTACAATACGTTGTATGGTACCAGTCTGACGCAGAGTTCGGACTTGGTTCCCCTTCAGCTTGCGGGGGAGACCGTGGTACTGGATCCCACCGTTGTGTCGTTCACCGCGACGGCAGTTTGGCGGCAAGCGTACATGGAATCCGATTTCGGGTACTATTCCCAGGGAAGCCCCGCGCTGCTGACCGACATGATTGGACCGTTACTCAATGACGATCCCGATCCCGATGTTCCCACTGGGGGGCAAGGCGACTTGCGTCCTTGGAATTACACGGAAACGGTTTCCGCAGCCGGTTTGACGGAGATTGGCTTCTATCTGCAGGTCCGTTTCCCGAATGAGGTTGATTACAGTCAGCCGTCGGGCGCGCCGGATCTTTTCACGTGGTACTCGGAAAGTGCGTTGAACTTCAACGGCGAAGTGCATACGTTGCTTCTCCTGACGACTCCCGACCCGAATGTTCTCCTTCTCGCGTTTGAGGATCTGCCCTATGAGTACCTCAACGGAGCGCTCCAGGATCTTGGCGACCAGGACTATCAGGATCTATTGGTTCAGGTCACCCTGAATCGCACCGTAGTTCCTGAGCCCATGTCCATTAGCCTTCTTGGCCTCGGTTTGGCCGGTTTCGTTGCACGGCGCTTTCTTAAGGTAGCGTAAGCTTCCAAAGAGGAATCTTGACTAGGCTACACAAAAGAATGAGGATGGAGTGCGGAAACGTCCGCAAGGAATTCACCGCACTCCACTCTTGTTTGAACCACTCCCATCAGGCGCCGGTCCGGAACTCTTTCAGAGAATTGCGAAATACTTGAAAGTTTTTGTTGCCCTGAACGGAATCGGACACCTCTCGTAGACGCGCGGACGCCTCCCCGAACCGGTACAAGCGCCATGATGTAGGCTTGCTGGCAACGAATTTTGTTCAGCAATTCGGTCATTATTGAGTCTAATTAGACTATATTGTTGTCTCTTGTGACAAACTTCGGAATGTCGTACCCTTCCTTCCTTTCTACTTCCTGGCACCCCAACTCCTTGGAATGAATAGGCATAGAGCGGTGTTCTTTGATTGGCATGCGGTGTGCTTAATTAGACGCGTGTGAAGTAGAAAGTCGTTGGATTCGGGGGTCGCCCGAATCCGTAATGGTGCAAGAGTTCGAGGGTAAGTTGTCGTCAGAAGGCGTCCTTGGGTAGTCTCACAGAGACGACGACGCAGACAGGCAACTGTTAAAGGGAGAGAGAAAACAATGAAGAGCTTCCGATTTGGAGTGGTGCTGGCCGCGGCGTTACTCGTGGCAAGTGGTGCTTTTGCAGCGATTGTTCCCCAAGAGCCCAATGGCTCTGAAGGCGCAAATGTCTGGTTGTACCAGATCTACAACCAACTTTATGGAACAGCTCTGACACAGAGTTCGGACCTGGTTCCTCTGCAGTTGCCGAATGAGACGCTCGCACTGGATCCGGATGTGGAATCCATCACGTTTGAAGCCGTGTGGCGTCAAGCGTTCCTCGAATCGGACTTTGGGATCTATGCCAATGGATCCCCGGGGTCGCCCACGGACGTTCTCGGACCGTTCCTGAACTATGACCTCAATCCTGCTCCGCCAGACATGCAGGGCCAAGGCGACTTGCGCCTGTCCGGTATCAGCGCGACGATTCCCGTTGGTTCGCTGACGGACATCGGATTCTATCAGCAGGTGCGTTTCCCGAACGAACTCAACCCCGATCAGACTTCGGGCGGGGCGGACCTTTTCACGTGGTACTCTCAGAGCGCACTGAATCTCAACAGCGAAGTGCACGTGTTGCTGCTGACGACCCCGGATCCCAATGTGTTGCTGCTTGCGTTCGAGGACTTGCCGTACGAGTACCTCAACCAAGACCTACAGGATTTGGGCGACGAGGACTACCAGGACTTGTTGATTCAAATCACGCTGAATCGCACCGTTGTTCCTGAGCCTGCCTCCATCGGCCTCCTTGGCTTGGGGTTGGCTGGGATGGTTGCACGCCGCTTCTTCAAGGTCGCGTAAAGCTCTCTCGCTGGGTCCTGAATTGGACCCACCCAGAATAAGAAAGAGCGCGGCAGGTTCCCTCGGGAGCCTGCCGCGCTCGTTTTTGTGAGATGAATTCCGCGCGCAGGAAATTCGCGATGGGAAGTTGGCGGCGGCTATCGAAGCGATTCGCGTCGCCATGGGGGAGTGTAGGAGGGAAGTTGAGAAAGGGGAGTCCATGTCCTGACGGGTGAGGTGATACAGAGATCTGTTCACGGAATGGGGGCCTAGGGTGCAAACTGTTCATCCTGGCAAATGCGTTGCGTCGCGTCATGTGATGTGCTATACTCGGCCCATGCTCTTCGTAGGGGGGCATATTCAACTGAGGATAGTGAAAGGAGGTTTCACGCCATGCTTGTACTTCTCTTCTGGTGGCCGCTTTGGTTCATATGGAACATTCTTTACGCCGGTACGTATCCGTTCTAAGTCGACAGGTCAAAGAAGTTACAGGGCTTTTGAGCCTATCCTGTCCCGGGCTTCGAGAGATTTTCTATCCGCCCCGTTTCCGAATCACTTTTGAGTGAGTTGAACAGCGAACGTTGTTTGATGGAGAGGGTGGTGAATCGGCGAAAGCTAGAAGCCATAGGCAGGGTAGTCCCGGCAATGGGTCAACAGTTTTATTGTTGATGTTCTGCTGCGGTGACTCTGGCGCTTCGTGCGTTGGATGAGCGAAAGAAAGCGGGTCTGGACCGTATTCGGAGTATTTGGGTGGCGGGTCGCTCAGGCCCGCCACTTCTTTTTTGTGCGGTGTTCCAACCATCCTACATCCGCGAATCAAGCGGACCCAGTAAGAAGTCCTCCTCTCGGGTGGTATTGAGTCCTCTTCTCTGCACGCTATAGGTCTGGCGAAGAGTGCACTTGCGAGATACCGCAAATCCCGGTTACGGCTCGCGACGGTTACTGC
This sequence comes from Candidatus Hydrogenedentales bacterium, assembly GCA_041662805.1. Taxonomy (GTDB): domain Bacteria; phylum Hydrogenedentota; class Hydrogenedentia; order Hydrogenedentales; family SLHB01; genus JAIBAQ01. Next base: position 3,555 of record JBAZRU010000225.1, read on the forward strand.
TACTTTGCTGTTGCGCTCCGATGCGGGCGTCTTCCAGGGTCTTTCTCAGCAGATAATCCGTGGGGGCTAACCGCGAGAGCGCCGCGAGACTCACGTCATTCTCCTCAAGCTTATTCTCTGGCACTATTGTGGCCAGACGAGGGTGGTTCCGGGCCAAGTCGGCGCGCCGGAGAAGCATCACTTCGGGCGTACGTTCGGAGTGCTTGATGGCTGTGAGTAGGACCGTGCGGGCGGTGTGGATGACAGTGTCGTCAGACACCTCGTCCCCGGGGGGCCAAATGGTCACAATATGGTCACCCCACCCACCGCCGCACAGGTCAATTGATTTCAATTGGGTGGACTTGATGAATTCGCTCACTTCATCGGGGAGGTCCCACCAGTACAGGTACCACACACGCCGTCCTGCCTCCAATTGCCCCGCAAGCTTGTCTACGGAAGATTCTGGGGGCTGGCATATTAGGCGATCGAGAAGAGGCGATTTGTAGTGCCTGAAGACCATTTCCGAGTTCCAGATCGATGAGACAATTGCATCATTCGGCGCTACAACTTCATCCAGGACTCTGACCATTCCGCGTGTATCCTGGTAGGGCACACCAAAACACACGAGCATGGTGGCGCCGAAGCTCAACAAGGCCAAGGACGATACGGCCGCCGTTGCCACGACGAGACCTACGTAACGGCATATCTGGGCTTTTGAAGGGAGGAGGGAGAGATTCTCGACGCCCAGGGCAATAAGGAGACAGGACGCAGGCACGGCGCTCATCATGTATCGTCCGTGAAGAAGATACCCCCAAGCATACACCGTGGCCGCAACGCAAGACATGGAGCAAATCCAGCACGCAACGAAGAGTAGTGCGTGCGAGCGACTTCTCAAGACGAGAAATGCGCTCAATCCTAGCACGGCCAATCCGAGAAGAAACGGAGGGGTAATAAGGCTGAAGACATACTCGTCGCCGCGCCAACAGGAGGAGAGGAATGACACGATGACGACCTTGAGCGGAGAAGATGCCGAGTACGTCTGCCTGAACACGTCGCGTGGAATTTCCGAACTCCACGAACTAGCCAGATGAGGGCCGGCAATGAGCCACGGAACGTAGAGCAGAGCCGCAGTCCCCAAGGCAAAACACAGGGGGATCAGGCAGTGAATTTGCTCGCGCCGGCGCAAGGCCATGATGCTGATAGCGGCAGCCATGAGGGCGACAGCAAACACGGCGAACATGTGGGCATAGACGGCTCCGGCGGCAGAAAGGGCCACACAGCCCCATCCCTTGAGTGATGTCGAGTCTCGCATTCTCCAGAGGAGCCATGCGTAGGCAGTTGTAAGGAATACCGCAAGGGTATAGGGTTCAACTTGTCTCGAGTACATGACGTGAATCGGGACGACAGCGAGAGCTGCCGCCGCCATGACTCCTACCCGTGCGTTGAACATATCGCGACCCAGTGCGAAGAGAAGAGGGATAGTCGCTGTCCCGAGCAGTGCAGGAATGCACCGAGGGGCCGTATCGTTGGTCATCCAGTGTCTAAACGGCCATCCGAGTAGTGCAAAGAAGGGGGAATGCGGGAAAATATCCCCGCGAAATAGGTGGGCTATCGTTGGTCTGGTCGACCAGTCCAGCCAAGCCAATTCATCCACCCAAAGAGGCTTTCGACTCAAGTCCCAGAACCGCAGAGTCGCGCCCAGGCACACGACTGCCACCATTGCGATTGTCTGACCGGAAGCACGCGGCCAACGGAGCCGCGTCGCGTGGCCCTCCTTCACTTGCCCATCCGCGTGCATCATCGACCGAGACTCTCCCTCTTGGTTTTCCCGGACATCATTGCCCCCAAGATCCCCACCCTATCCGTGGTCTTCTATGTGCGTGGCTGGCGACCAGGGAGGCGAGTCTGCACCTGTATGACCCCAACGGAAGCCCCTGTTCACAGGGCCAAGTGATACTCTCAGATTTGGAGATCGCTTCTCAAACTGAGAAATCAGTGTTCGGAATGCAACGGTAGTCGTGGTGTGTACAGAGAGTCTCCGCTCCATATTTTGAAATCGGGAAGGACTCCTGCACGTCACTCCGCACGTTTCCCGATTTGGACACAAGACTGGATTGGCCAGGTTCACGGCTTCCCGAGAAGAGGATTTCGGTTGAGTCAAAGACTCAGGCGGTTGTTTGAAGACGAGCCCCGGTTGACCGGTCGGAGGCCCGCGAAGAAGCGTCATTTAGTCCTGGAATGGACCAACCAGTTTCTGATGAGTAGCTTCTTCGGAAGTTGGGCATATCTCGGAGCGTCACGCTCTTGGGACGCTGAAATCGTTGAAGTTACGTCTGGCCTACGGGAGTTGTGTCATGGCACATGAATTGCGGTTCTCACGATACTGCATGTGGACGCGCACCGGCATTCGGATGAACGCGGCGTGCTGAATAAGGAGACGAAGGATGCGTATACGTTTTGGTATGAAGGCAATCTTGTCGGGCATTTCTATACTGGGTCTGGTATTGGGTTCCTCGCAGGCATCCGCCCAAGAGAAGCCGGCGGGCGAAAGCCAGAAGGCCGTTGGGGATCCCTACACGCTGGACACGTGCCCGGTTTCGGGTCAGAAACTTGGGTCCATGGGCGATCCGGTCATCAAGGTGCACGAGGGCCGCGAAGTCCGCTTTTGCTGCAATGGATGCGTGAGCAAGCTTGAGAAGGACCCGGCGGCGCTGTTCAAGACCGTGGACGAAAAGATGGTGGAGCAGCAGAAGGCTTCCTATCCGCTGGACACGTGCATCGTTTCCGGGGATAAGCTGACCGCCGAAGCCACGACCTTCGTCTTCGGCAATCGTCTTTTCCTGCTTTGCTGCAAGGACTGCGAGGCGGCAATCAAGAAGGAACCGGCGAAGTTTTTCGAGAAGCTCGACAACGCGGTAAAAGAGAAGCAGGGTCCTGCGTACGCGCTGACGACGTGCCCGGTATCCGGCAAGGCCATTGAAGGCAAGGGAGTTGAGCACGTGGCGGCGAATCGTCTCGTTCGCTTCTGCTGCGACGGCTGCACGAAGCAATTCGACAAGGATCCCGCGAAGTACCTTTCCATGCTCGACAAACCGGCCGAGGCGAAGACGAACTGATCCAAGAGTCTTGAGGCTGTCCACTCCCCGTGAATAGGGAACATCCCACAGGCTGGCTTTGCGCGGCCTGTGGGGTGTCTCATTTCAGGCTACTTGTCGAACAGGGACTTGCCTTCGAAATCCGCCGGGATTGGCACGCCAAGGAACTGCAAGGCAGTCACGCCCACGTCGACAATGGCGGGTGCATCCGTGGCGATGGGCTTGCTGGAAAACAGGACGCCGGGCGTGAAGGCCACGTCGGAAGCCGCATGCTCGCCGCTCCACTTGTCCATATTCGGCTCGAACAGTTCCTTAGGCGCGCTTCCGGAGACAGTGGACTTCGTTGACTGATAACCGTCGGCATATCCCAATTGAAGATCGGGCGCGTCGGCCTTTGCGATGCCGTTGTATTCTTCGCGGGTGTAGATAGCGGTGAAGACTTTATCCCCACTCGCGGGGTCCGTGAGTTCGAGGAGTTTCGTGCGCAATTCCGCAATCAATGCCTCCGTCTGCGAGGCATCAACCGTACCTTGTCCTTCGCGGCCCTTCAGATTGAGAAAGACGCTGCCCAATCCCAAGCTGTATGCCTTTGTCTTGGTCCAATCGTATCCTTCGAGAAACTCTTTCGAATTGTATGCCGTCGCGGGATCGGACTGGTTGTTGACGGCGAGATAGCCGTTTCGAATCAGCCATGTGTTGACGTTGAACCCCATGCGAAAGCTCTTGAATCCGTGGTCGGATAGGATCATCAAGAGATCGTCCGGCTTCATCTTCGCCATCACCTTGCCGACGGTCTCATCCATTCTCTTGTAGCTGTCTTCGACGACGCGCCCGTACTTCTTCGCCCCCTCCTCGGTATACAACGGGTGTTTGGTGTCCCGGAAGCGCCAGAACATGTGGGACACGCGGTCTTGCGCGGTCCACGCGGCGATAAGCAGCCGGAAATTGCCTCGGTCGATTTCATCCAGGCAGAGGTGTTCCTGCCATTCCGACGTGCGCTTGACGTCTTCAAGGAATGCATCCTCAAGTAGGGCGTCTTGGCGCAATGCGTGCGTGTCATACTCCCAACCGATGGTTTTGTAGAGGCCATAGCGATCGGTCAATTCGCCCGAGTAGGCTGGCGGCGAACTCAACGGCATGTACGGTTCCTTGGGATTGAATTGAAGACAGGTCATGTAGACTCGCACGACTTTGCCTGCTTCGAGCACATGAAACCGGCTAATGGCCTTCACCGCGAATTGGGGCGTGACTTGAAACGACCACTCGAACCACTGCGACCATTCGCCCTCGGCCAGGGTGACGGTTCCGCCGGGAACCGTCATCGCAACTTTGCGAGTAGTGCGGTCGACGTTGAATTCAACTGGGGCTTCCACATAGGCGCCTGGAGCACCGGAATTTGCCACTTGCGTATTTCGCGCGCCTGGCAGCATCGTCTTGGCGACGTCGCCTTCGAACTTCAGGGGCATCAGAATGCCGCCCGATACGCTTTCCCGCGCCTTGTGATCTTCGGAGAACGAGAAGAATGTGCTGGTCGTGCCGCGGATATCCGGCACGCCAAGACCGCAGAGCATGCATCCCTGGGTAAGGTCGTCGGCGGGATACGCAAAGGGGACCAGGAGGATCTTGCATGGCACGCCTTGCTTGTCGGCGAGGCTCCAGAATGATTCGCCCTTGCGAATGCTCTCGAAACGGGCGGGTTGGGCAACCGTGCCATCGGGGTTCAATTTTGCGTGGATGGCAGTCCCAAAGCCGACGCCTGGCCGGTAGGTGCGCGGCGTGCGGCGCAAGAAATCGTAGATGCCGTGGTTACCCGGTTTCTTGCAGGTCGTGAACGAGGTCCATGCCGTGGGGGATTGGGGAGGATTGGCGGACGTCAGGGGGGAGAAGGTTCCTTGCTTTTGGAGTTTCGCCAAGTTGGGGAGCTCGCCCTTCTCGAGCATCTCTCGGGCAATACCCGGGTCGACGCCATCGAACCCGAGGATGATGAAGCGGCCTGAATCGGCTCCATCCGCAAGCGGTGTCTGCGCCGCGGCCAGTGCGCGATTGGACGCGCCAAGCGCAAACCCTACAAGAACCAAGACTGCGCATAGCGCAGTTAGTCTCGCAAACAGAAAACGGTCTTGCATCATTGTTCTGCAAATCCTCCGTGCTTAGTATCGCTGCTGCAACTGGACGTGAAGACTATACCTCCCAATGCAAAGGCTCTCAAGAGTTGACCCGAGCGTGCCCCGTACGAAACGCACGGTCGATATGCGGTGGTGAGAGCAATTACCGTTTGTCTTGACGTTCGGACCGGGCCCAACTATCATCACCACTCCACAAATGGCAGTACTTCCGCATAACTTCAATGGATACGGGAACGACGAAAGGGATCTATCGTGAAAACCAAGCTTGCGTGGATGGCAGTGACGTGTATTTTGGCGGTGGCGCTGGCGAGCGGATGCGCCACGGCGGGCAAGGGCCCGAGCGATGAGGAGCTCATCAAAGGCGCGCTTGCGGAATGGAAGGCAGCGATTGTCGCGAAGAATGTCGATCAATTGATGGCGGTCTATTCGGAGAGCTACAAGGATGCCGAGGGTCGCAGCAAAGCTGATATGAAGACCTTCGTGTCCGATGCAATTTCTCAGGGATACTTGGACGGTATCAAGGCGGAAGTGGAGAGCGCGACGCTTACAATCGAGGGTCCAAAGGCAACAGCATCCCCAGTTTCGCTGGCTGGCGTGGCAGGCAACATGACCTTGTCGCTGGCGTGGGCGAAAGAAGAAGGCGCGTGGAAGATTATTGGGGTCGATACCTACTAGACGATCCAAGACTTCGATGGGAATGCCGCTGCGGGCAGGCCGCTTGCAGCGGCATTCTTGCGTTTGGTGGCTTTTCCTGCTGGAATTGGGACTTGCGAAGGTCTGGGGTCAGGCTAAGAGCCGGCTGGAAACCAGCGATACCGAGGATAGGCTAAGAGCCGGCTGGAAGCCAGC
>JBAZRU010000226.1:0-3119 GCA_041662805.1 Candidatus Hydrogenedentales bacterium
GAAAAACGCCGCGAGGAGGCGATCCAGCACTTCCGCGAGCGCGGTCTTTACGTCGAATGGATGTTTGGGATCAACGCGGAGGCAACCGGCTTGATTACGACAAAGCCATACAGATCGGATGACCCGTCGCTCGGGTTTCTGCTCCCTCCTCGAAAGGTCGGTTGTTTTCTCAGCCACTACATGGCTTGGACTATCTGCAATCACCTGGACGACGATCCGATCATGATCGTGGAGGACGATGCCGACTTCCCCGAGGACTGGATTGAGCGTGTGCAGCTTGCGCTTGAACACGTGCCGGAAGACGCGGACATGCTTTACATCGGGAACTGCAACTGCGCAGACAAGCCGAAGGATCAAATCAGTGGGGAGATTTTCGAAGTGCGCTACCCTTTTTGCACACACGCCTACGTCGTGTGGAAAAAGGCGCTTCCTGTTCTTTTGGCATCACAAAGAGGAGAGCTTTCTGCTCCGATTGACCTTTCGCTCTATTACAAATCCTACCCGAAACTTCGCGTATACACCGTTTTGCCTCGAATCGTTGCGCAACGCGGGACGCCACTTTCACCATGACTGACAAACTTCGAATGGAAATCTGCCGGGCCGTTGAGGTATTGAACGGCTGGTGTACGCCGGGTAAAGCCGTCATGCTCGCAGAAGAGATCGAGCAGATGGACGCCCGCCTTTGCGTTGAAATTGGAGTCTTTGCCGGCCGATCACTCATCCCGATGGCAATGATGCTTCGCGAACTGGGGCATGGGGGGAAAGTCGTTGGGATCGACCCGTGGACCTCGGAGGCGTCACGAGAGGGATACGCCGGGGCTAACGCCCAATGGTGGGGTGAGGTGGTTGACCACGAGGCCGTTTATCAGATGTTCCTCGCCTCCGTGGACAAGGAGGGCGTGATCGGCCAGGTTGAAATCATCCGCGCCAAGTCGGACGACGTATGCCCGCCGGACAACATCGATCTTCTTCACATTGACGGACAGCACACTCCGCAGGCGATTCGGGATGTTGCACGCTACGCTCCGCGTGTCCGCCGTGGGGGGATCGTCTGCCTGGATGACATGAATTGGAGCAACGACGGCGACATGCCGGTTAAGACCGCCGCGGAACGTCTTTTGGACTTCGGTTTCGTGGAGAAATACCCGGTCGGGACCGGAGCCGTTTTTGTTCGGATGCGGCTGATTACGCCCGCCAATGCCGAAGGGGAATCAGAGTTGCCGAATACCGCCGCCACGGTTCAATCATCCGGCAACTAGCCGCGGCAAGGGCAAGGCCAACCGCTAACCCGCTCAGGGGATTAACCCTTGGGCGGGTTTTTCATTCCCCACGGTTTCATCCTCCGTCCGCGTAGGTGTTCGCGGCTCTTTCCGCGTAGTCGATTTTTCGTGCCGGTGCGCGGCGGGCTACAACGGCGCGGACGCCAGCGTTCCATGCCAGCGCGTAGAAAAACGGGGTGTCGGGAAACCCGTTGCGGTGAAGTTCGGCGCGGATGTCTTCGAGGTATTTCCGCGCAACTCTTCGCTGTTCGGCCTCGGTCGCATTCCATTGAAGATGCCGCGAGTAGCGACGCCAGACCGACGGCATGATCTGAAACGCGCCCCATTCGCCGTATTTCCCCCGCTGCCGCCAGCCGCTATTCTCCACAAGGCGGATCGCCTCTGCCATGCGGTCGAGGCACAACTGCGGTCGTGCCGGCAGGTGGAAGACTATGGCCGGGGGCGGGAGGTCAGGTGGCATCGTCGTCGTTCAATTATTTGGCGCCCAGCGCATCGGCGATTTCTTTCGCGGTCAGTGTCACCTTCCGGTCGTCGATGACCAAGTTGAAGACTTTCCCGGCGAAGTGGTAGGTCATTTTGTCCGGGTCTGGAAGGGCCAAGCTGAAATTGCTTATCCCAACAGCTGTTGGTTTTTGTGCGCTCAGCCGTCGGGAAATCATGGCGAGAATTATTGCGATGGCGTTTCGTATGTTCATTGTGGTGGAAAATCGTTTGGCGCGGTCATCGTTTCTTCTTCGGCTCAACGATCACGAGCGAGCGTTCGGTTGCGAGTTCTGTTGTGCCTCTATAGGCATAACCTTCAATTTCTCGGCCATCATCAAGGAAGACTTTAACTATCTTGCGATCTGAAGACACCCAAATTACGGCACTTTCTTGCGTCCAGCCATTTGCTCTTAGGGACTCGCGGCGAGAGTAATCGTAGCTCATGGTAGTCCCTTCTTCTTCGTCTCCACGATCCCGAGCGAGCGCAGGACGGCGCGGGCATCTAGAATGTGAAGGTGTTTCTCAACGCTCGTGTATTGATCCCAGCCCATATTACAGTTTTGTCCCGCCAACACTTCAGCCGTCTGCTCGACGAGCGCCGGGTAGTCGTCGATCGGGATCAGCGCGAGCGGTCTGTCGGTCGGCAAGACCTTCTCGGCGTCAAATACGATGAGGGGATCGTGGTAGGTGTATCGGCCGGCCCAAACGATGCGGGCCTTGATGCGTTTGGTTTTCACGGCTTCATCTCCTCCTTCTGCCGCCTTCGTTCTTGGCCTTCGTTTATCTTTTGCTGAAATCTATCGCGCATCGCTTGAAGCTCTTCCACCGGCATAATTAGCGCGTATGGACCCAGCATTGCGCATAGCAGGTTTCGCCAATGTTCTATTTGTGCCGTGGTTAGTGGCTCTGAGTTCACGGTTTCCTCGCTTTCCTTTTTCCCTCGGTCTTGAGGGAACGACACAGCTCCTTTGCGCAGTAGCGATACGTCTCAGCCACACGAAACCAGCGGTAGCGGTCGGATTCGTGTTCACGTTCTTCTTTGCTTCCGCGTTTACACGCCCACCCTGCTTTGCTGTGCATTTGGGCCATTTTCATGCACCCCTCCGCTCGCTGGCGCCAGCGATGAACCAAATCGAAAAGCGGCGTCTTGTTCACGGCTTCACCTCCGTCTCTGGAAACGGTTTTGGGGGATTATCTGGATGCGGGGTCCAGACCGTGGGCTGCGTCCACGGCAGTCCTTTCGGCGTGTTCTTCATCGCGTTTAATGTCTCGGACTCCTCCGTCGCGTTGCCTTTGTTCATAAAACCGTTCAGTACCTCCCTCAACCTCCGCTCGCGTTCCTGCGCGGCGGCAAGC